>CAYUPA010000339.1:0-1530 GCA_964446565.1 uncultured Lachnospiraceae bacterium | reverse complement strand
GATGGCCCGGATATGGACCTTGTCGAAAAATACGTCCAGGAAGACCCGCAGGTCAAGGGAATCTGGTGCGTTCCGAAGTACGCGAACCCGACCGGCATTTCCTATTCCGAAGAAGTGGTGAAGCGCTTCGCGGCTCTGAAGCCGGCGGCCCCGGATTTCCGGATCTTCTGGGACAACGCCTACAGCGTGCATCATCTGTACGATGACCGGCAGGATTTCGTACCGGAGATTCTGGCGGAGTGCGAAAAAGCGGGAAATCCGGATATCGTCTATAAATTCTGTTCCACCTCAAAAATCACCTTTCCGGGGTCCGGCATCGCTGCCCTCGCAACGTCGAAAGCGAATGTGCAGGACGTACTGCAGCAGCTTTCGATGCAGACCATCGGGTACGATAAACTGAACCAGCTTCGGCATGTGCGCTTTTTCCGGGACCTTACAAGCGTTAAGGAGCACATGCGCAAGCACGCGGCGATCATCCGCCCGAAGTTTGAGCTGGTGCTGGATACGCTGGACCGGGAAATCGGCGGCCTTGGCATCGCGGCATGGACGCGGCCGCGCGGCGGCTATTTTATTTCACTCGATACGCTCGACGGCTGCGCGAAGGCGGTCGTAAAACGCTGCAGGGAGGCCGGCGTCATTCTGACGGAGGCCGGCGCGACATTTCCGTACGGGAAAGACCCGCGTGACAGCAATATCCGCATCGCGCCGACCTATCCGCCGCTTGCGGAACTGCGGACGGCCTGCGAGGTTCTGGTCCTTTGCATCAAGCTGGTCAGCGTGGAAACGGTTTTAGCCGCGCGGCACTGAGACGCCGCGCGGACCGCGGAAGACCGGTTCCGTTCCCCGCGTTCTTTCTTCGATACATATCAAACATTCTTTTGCAGGAAAACCTGCGCGATTCTGTGAAACGGTTTCTTTTTTCGGATCCAGCCGGCTGCAATATAAACCGCCGCCGCCGTCAATAAGGAAACCGCCGCATAAATCGTGATCTGTCCTTCGATACGCAGCTGATCCATCATTTTCAGCACCTTTTTCAAATGCTGTGCGTAAAACAGGTGCGAGACCAAGACGCTCAGGCTGCATTTCCCCAGAAACTTTACAATCCGGTGATTGAACGCGTCCCGCAGCAGGGACTGCCCGCTGAATGTAATCATTACCGCCAGAAACAGGATCAAAATGAAAAAATAATCTCTCGCGGATGCCTTTTCCATATACATGTAAGCGATTACGGCCATGTAGAAGAGCACTTCCGCAAAAGTTGCCGTCAGTCTCCCCAGCCTGTTCAGCGGGATTCTGGAAAACCATCCTACGATAGAATAACCGACCGCGCCCAGGGATAATTCCGCAAACGCGCGGATATTTCCCTTGAAAGTCCATCCGATCCAGTATGACGGATCCCGGGGGTTCCCATATTGCCTGCATAAAAAGCCCATACCCAGCAGCGCTGCCAGAGGGAGAATGATATGTACCATCATATCCTTATATTTTCGCAGCAGAGGATATAAGACGGCCATGCAGAGTATCATCGCG
>CAYUPA010000338.1:0-1542 GCA_964446565.1 uncultured Lachnospiraceae bacterium | reverse complement strand
CGGTGAGGGGGGAGGAACGGATACTCGCGCTTGCCGATGAGGCAGAGAAACTGCTGCCCGCTTACGAAAGGTTTTCACGGGCGCGGGAGAACGTTTCCGAGGTCCGCGCGGAGATTAAGGCCGCCGGTGAGAAGCTGCGCGGAGCCGAAGAGAAGGTCAGGTCCGCGAGGGAAAAACGTGAGGCGCATGAGAAGAGCCGTCCGGCCTATGACGATATGAAATCCAGGAAAGTGCGGCTGGAAGACGCCAGAGGGCTGTATAAGGAGCTCGGCGGGCTTGAGGAAAAGTTCAAAGAACGCCGGTCCGCGCTGGATAAGGCCGAAAGATTGTCTAAGCAGGCGCAATCCCGTTTTGACGGCGCTAATAGGAAGTGGCAGCAGGCGCTGACGGACCAGAAAGTATCGGAAGAAGAGCACAGCCGGGCTTTGACCGTTTACCTTAAAGGTATCAGCGGCGAACTGGCCGGACAGCTTAAGCCCGGGGAACCGTGCCCCGTATGCGGGAGCCTTGAGCACCCGTCGCCGGCCGCGGTTAGCGAGGAGCATTTCACGGAAGAACAGCTGGATGAACTGAGCAAAAAGGTTCAGCGGGCTCAGGAAACGGAGGCCGGAGCCCGGGACGCCCGCGGCCGTGCCGAAAGAGAAAAGAACGAAGCCGCAGAAAAGGAGAGAGAAGCGGGGCAGGCATTCGCCAGGGCGGAATCTACTTATCAGGATGCTTTCAGACGGCGCCTGGAGGGGATCGATAACGCGCAGGATCTGGAAAAAGAGATCAGAGCCGCCGTCAAGTCCATAGAGGGATTTGAGAAAGCGGAAACCGATACATTAAACGCGTATCAGGAGGCGCGGACCGCGGAGAAAGTGGCAAAAACCGAGGCGGACCGTCTGAAAAAGTCTTTGGAAGAAGCTGAAGAGGAGCGGAAGGAGACGGAGCGCGCATGGGATTTTGCGCTGAAAGCGTCTTCGCTGGCGGACGAGGCACAGTATCTGTCTGCCGGAATGGAGCCGGGGGAAAGACAGCGCCGGAGGACAGAATGTACCAGATTCCGGACCGAGCTGGAAAACGCCGGAAAGGACCTGGAGGAAAAACAGGCGGAACTAAAAGGGAAAACTGCTCCGGACATGGACGCGATCGATGCCGAAGTGAAAGCGGCGGAGAAAATTTCAAAGGATTTACAGACACAGGCCGCGCTGGCGCAAAAGACGCTTACAGACAGGCAGGCGGCTTATGACGACCTTAACGCCCGCAAGAGTGTGTACGATAAAGAACGGAGCGCCGTTGACAAAGATCTGGAGTTTGTCAATATGCTGAAACCGTCTTCGGGGGTGAGCCTGCAGCGGTATGTGCTGGGAGTGCGTTTCGCGGCGGTCACCGCGGAGGCCAACCGGCTGCTTGAGACCGTATATGGCGGACGGTACCGCCTCTACCGTACCGATGATTCCTCCGGCGGTGCGCGTATCAAGGGGCTGGAACTGGAAGTCTACGACACGACCCAGGGCCAGCGCCGCAGCGTGAACACGCTGTCCGGCGGCGAGAAATTCC
>CAYUPA010000337.1:0-1561 GCA_964446565.1 uncultured Lachnospiraceae bacterium | reverse complement strand
TCTTCAAGGTAGAAACCGACTGGATCCGCAATCATAAACATAAACTGGATCAGGCGGAACCAAAACCCGCGGATGAGATACTGCTGAATAAAAAGATGGAGATTCTGGATACATTGATTTATTTTGAGGAAAAACGGGACAGAGACATCAGTGGGGTTTTTGATGCCATGTGCTTTGATTTCCCAACGCCGTTTCAACGGGGCGATATCCTAATCCCCTGTAAAACATGGCGATCATGTGAGCACGATCCATTTGTCTTGTCCTACCTCACAACATGGGATTCGAGTGAACTGATGGCGCGGGGATTTACGGAAACGGAATGCCCTTTTACTGCCGGATGGCGGGAGTTTGACCGCGCTCGGGATAAAATGCTCGAACGGGGCGATATCTGTGACATGCGGGCGTATGGAACCGTTGTCACTGAAAATGGGATACTTTATGCCGACGATATTCTGACCTCGCCTCTGGATCTCGAATTTTTCCGGGAAGAACCGGAAGGAATGCAAAGGCAGCTGAAGATCTTTTCTGAATTTGAGAAGAAAAAAATAGACGGTGAACTGCTTTCCAATTGCTGCGCCGCGATCCGGGCGGAGGAATCCGCCAAAGAGTCCCTGCGGTACATGACGTCTTGCTACGACGGTCGCATGAAAGCACTTGGAATGATCGATCCAGCCGGAAGATCAAAACCGAGCGATTCGTGAAAGCAGATCAAGGAGGATCACAAAATGACGAAAAGGATCATTATCCCGGGTTCAAGAAAATTTGACGATCATCCGCTCATGGAGCAGGTGTTGGACAAACTTCTTCCGCAATACGGAGATGACATTGAAATCGTATCCGGACATGCCGAGGGGGCGGATAAATTAGGAGAAAAGTACGCAAAAGAACACAATATCCCCTGCGCCGTCTTCCCTGCTCATTGGAGACAATATGGAAAAAACGCGGAGCGTCCATGAACGAAAACATATTTCATCTGGCAGGAACGGTTCCCGTCATGCTGATGGGGCCGCCGGGCATCGGCAAGACAGCCAGAGTCACGCAGTTTGCCGAAACCATCGGAGCGGATCTGGTGGACGTCCGCCTTTCCGCGGAAACGCCCGGCAGCTTTGAGGGAAAGGACTACATTCTGCCGCAGTCAGGTGAGCTTCGCAAGGCGCGGGCCTGGTGGCTCCTGCGCATCGACAAAAACCGGGAGGAAGACCGTCCCACGGTGCTGTTCTTTGACGAATATACCAACGCCCCCGACGCGCTCCAGCAGCTTGCCTATTCCCCGTTCAACGAGAGGAAACTGCACGGACAGTCCTTTGATTACCGCCTGCAAAACGGCGCGCCGGGGCTTTATGTGTTCGGTGCCGGCAACCGGGTGGAGGACGAGACCGGCGCGCGGGAAATGGTCTATGCTTCCAAAACCCGCGTGTTTACCGCGGACGTGGAACCTGAAGCCTCGGAGTGGCTGAAATGGGCAGAGAAAAACAGGATTGACCCCGTTATCCGGGCGTTTATCTGCGCAAATCCGGACGCGCTGATCGAAAAGCCCTCCACGGGAACGGCCTGTCCACGG
>CAYUPA010000336.1:0-1568 GCA_964446565.1 uncultured Lachnospiraceae bacterium | reverse complement strand
TTTTCGAGATTCTTAACAAATTCATCATTTTCGATCGTTTCCAGAATCTGTTCACCGTATTTCACAAGTCCCTCATATCCCATGCCGAAATGCTCGTCGCCGATGAGCAGCGACGGGATTCCCAATTTCGCTCCCCAAAGGGTCATGCCGCCATGTCTGGCGAGAAGGATATCCGGCCGCAGACGATTTAAAACATTAACCAGTTCAAACTCCTGTTTGTTGCAGACCGCGTAATTGGAAATGTCACCATAGTCCTCCACGGTATGCTTTAACGTATCGGCGCTGTCATCGGCGCTGTCATATCGCGGATCATGATGAAAGATCGCCGCGCCGACAGGCTTCATACCGAGTTCCTGCAAAATGGCGAGCAGGGAATGCCCGTGTGAAGCGCCTGCCGTTACATAAGCTGTTTTCCCCGACAGTGCTTCGCGCAGTTCCTCAATCCGCGGCATATATTTATTCTTTTCCTCAGACAAAAAATCTTTCACTTCTTTTTCCCTGCCGATGATTTGCCCCAGTTCCCTGAACCAGCGCTCCGTCTGCGCAATACCGTAGGGCGGTGAATTTTTCACTTCAGGAACTCCGAATTCCTGTTCAAGCGCTGTAGCCAGATAAGAGCCGAGGGTTGCGCACGCCTGAACCGTACAGACGGCCTCTGATGAATGCTGCAGGGTTTCCAATGTAGAATACGGGGTAATATAATTAGCGGTATAGCCAAAGCGCTGAAACCACCCGTTGAATACATCGCTGCCCCAGAAATTGATGACATTGATGGTCTTTGTCTTCCTTTTGGCGGGTTTAATCAGTTTTCTGGCGATTCCGTGATAACCCGCGTCAAAGCCGGATGTCCACAGCTTGGAGCGGAAACCTTCACAGAAAATTGCCACGATCGGAATGCCGAGTTCCTCCTCCAGCGCATTCGTCACGCTCTCCACATCGTCGCCGATAATGCCGGAAGCGCAAGTAGTCAAGACGAAGATCACTTTGGGATTCGCCCTTTTATAGACCTCTCGTATTGTGCTTTCCAGTTTTACGGCCCCTCCGTAAATGGTATCCTTTTCGTTCAGGTTTGTAGAATATATCTTGCGCTGCGTCGGTCTTTCCACGCCGCGTAGCGGCGCGTTGACACGATACGTAAAGGCAAAATCATGCAGACAGGCTGAGCAGCCCACAGGGCCGTGGCTGATTGTCGCCGCGTCCTGGATCAAAATCGTCGTGCAGGCCGCGTTTGAGGTGGAACATCCCAGACACTGGCTGAACGATCTTTTTTTGTCCTTCAGTTTTCCGCAGTATGAACAATCCACCAGTTCCTCCGCGTTTCCCTGGAAAGCGGTTATCGTGCCAAGTCGAATCTCGCGCACGGAAACGGATGGTGCGTTTAAGTTGATGGTACTCATGAAATCTTCTCCTTTTTCAGGTCAAAGCTTCGCAGAAAGCCGGGTTCTCCGCCTAACCGCTGATGAAATCCCGGGCGGCCTTGAGACCGTAGGCGGGTTCCGCCGTGAGGGCGGCACGGTTTATCGCTCTGGCAGTGCACTCCGCGATGAGGGCTCCCAGAGCGTCCGCGC
>CAYUPA010000335.1:0-1607 GCA_964446565.1 uncultured Lachnospiraceae bacterium | reverse complement strand
AATTTCCGATTGCGGGACATGGCTGACCTTCGCGGCCACATATTCATTTGCTCCGACAATCACAGGACTGGAAAGGTCGAATTTCTTCGCGTCGAGGATGCGGAACTCTACTGTAACGCCAAACGGGTTGTCTGACGTTTTGAGAAAAGCCTCGATCTTTTTTCTGTCCTCGTCGCGCAGAACCGCTCCGGTAAACGTTCTCACGCTCTTTCTTGCGCGGATAATGTCCTGTATCGAATTCTTCATGATAACGTGCCCCCTATATTGTATAAGTATCTGATATAAATACATTTTAACTCATGAAAAATCTCCTGTCAACGCCTTTCATCATGTATTCCGTGATAAACGCAAGCCGCGCCGAACCGGCGGCGCCGCGGAAGCCAGTGATCAGGCCTGCGCAGTTTCGCGGCATTCGGCGCGGCTTCTGTTTCTTCTCTTACAGCGTATTCGCGTTTACTCCCCTAAAGCTTTTTCAATCCGGTCGATCAGGATATGCATGGCCTGAATCCGGCCGTATTTTTTATCCTGCGACTGAATGATGTACCACGGCGCGAAATCCGTCGAGGTCTTTTGCAGCATATCGTTGACCGCTTCCTCATACTGGTCCCATTTCTCCCGGTTGCGCCAGTCCTCATCCGTAATCTTCCACTGCTTCTCGGGCGTATTCTGGCGGTCTTCAAAACGGCGAAGCTGCTCGTCCTTGTCGATCTGCAGCCAGAACTTCACCACGACCGCGCCCCACTCTGTCAGCTCCTTCTCGAATTCGTTCATCTCCTGATACGCCCGCTTCCATGCTTCCTCCGTGCAGAAGCCCTCGAGGCGTTCCACCATGACGCGCCCGTACCACGTCCTGTCAAAAATTCCGATGTGCCCTGTGCGCGGAAGCCGGTTCCAGAACCGCCACAGAAACTGATGGTTCAGCTCCTCTTTAGTCGGCGAGGCAATCGGGTTCACCTCGTAGCCTCTGGGATCGAGGCCGGAGGCTACACGCTTGATGTTTCCGCCCTTGCCGGCCGCATCCCAGCCCTCATACGCGATGATGACCGGCTTCTTCGCAAGGTAGAGATCATTATGGAGCTTATGCAGGCGCTTCCGCGCCTTTTTAAGCTCCTCTTTATATTCCTGCGTCCCGATGGTCTGGTTCAGCGATACGTCGGCAAGGAGCGGCATGGCGACACGGTTAAACGTCCGCCGTTCGATGATGCGCGGAACCGGACGCACATTGTAGGACGCGGGGCCAATATCGATCGGCGTACCTTCCTTTTTCGCTTTCAAAGCGCTTTCAATGGAACTGACGATCGTCCTGTACACATCAAGAAGCGCGCTGCACTGATCGTGCCCGGCGATGATGTTCCACGGGGAAGAAAGGGTATGCGTCCGTTCCATCACGGAATCATAAATATCATAATACTCTTCGTATTTTTTATTCTGCTCCCAGTTCTTCCGCGTAACGCGCCAGGATGTATTGCGGGAGCTTTCGAGCTTCTCGAAACGTTTCTGCTGCTGCTTTTTGCTGATATGGATGAAAAACTTCAGGATCAGATAGCCGTCGTCCGCGAGCTGCTGCTCAAAAATATTGATGCTGTCGATACGGCGCAGAATTTCGC
>CAYUPA010000334.1:0-1637 GCA_964446565.1 uncultured Lachnospiraceae bacterium | reverse complement strand
GCTCTATCTCTACGGCGGAGCCGAAGCGCCGCTGCATTTTTCAATGACGGACTGCACTGTGGGCTTCGCGGAGCCGGTTGCGCAGATGATGTATGCCTGCAGCTGGCGGGAAATCGCCCTTCGCCGGGTCGCTGTTTCGGGCGTCACAGGTTCTGCCGTCAAATCATGGGATGAAGGCGGGACACTTCTCTGCGAGGAGGTCAGCGGTGTCGGACCGGGCGTGGAGAAGACAGACGAGGATTGGAATTTCCCATGTATCTGAGCGCAAAAGGACGGAGCAGTATTTTTATAATTTGGATATTTTAGATGAACATCCTTTTTTCAAAAGGAGATTTCTGCATCTAAAACGTTTGTACGATATTGTACGAGGAGGGACACGAAATGGACGAAATCAGGATCGGCTTCGTCGGTTTGGGAGGCCGTGGACAGGGCCTTCTGAAGAACATCGTTCTGGCGCAGGGAGAAAAAGTGTGCGCCGTGTGCGATGTTTATGAGGATCGGGCCGAGGCCGGCGCGACGGCCGTGGTGGAGGCCGGACAGGACAGGCCCGCGGTTTATCTGGACTACCGGGAGATGGTTCGGGACAGCGGCGTGAATACGGTCATCGTTGCCTCCGCGTGGGAGAGCCATGTGGAGATCGCGCTGGCTGCCATGTACGCCGGTAAGGCGGTCTCTGTGGAGGTCGGCGGCGCGTATGAAGTCAAGCAGTGCTGGGATATGGTGGAAGCGTACGAGAAGACAGGCGTGCCGTTCATGTTTTTGGAAAACTGCTGCTTTGGCCGGCGGGAGATGATGGTGCGCAACATGGTGGAAAAAGGGCTGTTTGGCGAGGTGGTGCACTGCGCGGGAGGCTATCATCATGACCTGCGGGACGAGATCGCCTATGGAATCGAGAATCGTCATTACCGGCTGCGCAATTATCTGAGCAGAAACTGCGAGAACTACCCGACGCATGAATTAGGCCCCATTGCCAAAATTCTTAATATCAATCGGGGGAACCGAATGCTGACGCTTTCCTCCACCGCGTCCAGGTCGGCGGGCTTAAAGGATTACATTCAGCGCAACAAGGCGGACGATACTTTTCTGCGCGGACGGGATTTCGCGCAGGGCGATGTTGTGACTACGGTTATCAAGTGTGCAGGCGGGGAGACAATCGTCCTGACGCTGGACACTACGCTGCCGCGATATTATACCCGCAATTTTACAGTACGCGGAACAAGAGGAATGTATGAAGAGGCGACGGATTCCGTCTTTTTGGATCGGAAAGAGGACCGCGGCCATGATTTTGACTGGCGTTCGCATTGTATCGGCAACGCAAAGGAGTATGAAGCGGAATACGAGCATCCTGTCTGGAAAAAGTATCTGGAGGAAGGCGTCAAAGGCGGACATGATGGGATGGATTGGCTGGAATTTGAAACATTCTTCCGATGCCTGCGGGAAGGCGTCCCTATGCCGGTAGATGTCTATGACGCAGCAAGCTGGATGTCGGTGACGGCGCTTTCGGCGATGTCCATCGCAAGAGGCGGGGCCGTCGTGGATATTCCGGATTTTACCTGTGGAAAATGGCATTATAAGCCGTGATAGTGTTGCTGTGGCAGCGGCTTCTTCCTGAAGTACTTCAGCTTCCTTTTCACTGT
>CAYUPA010000333.1:0-1643 GCA_964446565.1 uncultured Lachnospiraceae bacterium | reverse complement strand
TCAAACGAAGGCGACGCTTTTCACCCGCCCGCGCCGGTTCGGAAAATCCCTGAACATGAGCATGCTGGCGCATTTTTTCTCGCCGGACGGAGATAAAACGATTTTCGAAGGGCTTGCCATCTCGAGGGAGACGGCGCTCTGCGAAAGATATATGGGAAAATACCCTGTGATTTCTCTTTCCTTAAAAGACATCGATGCTTTGGATTATGAAACGGCTTTCCGAAAGGCGGTTCGGCTCGTTCGGTGGGCCGCGAGAAAAGCGGGCGCGTTAGCGAACAGCGCCCGTCTGGATGAACAGGACAAGGCCGATTACCAAACTCTTTTGGATATCAATATGTCTGAGGACGCCTTTTGTGACAGCCTGAAAACACTTTCGCGGCTGTTGGAAAAACACTGCGGCACGAAGGTGATCCTGCTGATTGATGAATACGACGTTCCTCTGGCAAGAGCTCACGTAAACGGCTACTATGACAGGATGGCCGCCCTGATCCGCGGTCTGCTTGGCGCCGCGCTTAAGACAAACGAAAGCCTCGAATTCGCCGTGCTGACCGGCTGTCTGCGCGTGTCTAAAGAGAGCATCTTTACCGGGCTTAATAATCTGAAGGTCCTATCGGTCATGAGCGGCGTCTATGACGAATTCTTCGGATTTACAGAGCAGGAAGTAAGAGACCTTTTGAAATATTATGATCTCGAAAATGCGTTCGTCTCGGTCCGGAAATGGTATGACGGTTATCGCTTTGGCAAAACAGAAATCTATTGTCCCTGGGACGTGATCAATTTTTGCTTTGACGCACAGGAAGATCACGATCTCGCCCCTCAGAATTACTGGATCAACACAAGCGGCAACGATGTTGTGAAACGTTTCATCCAGATGGCGAACGCCGCGGCCCGGCGGGAAATTGAAGCCCTGGTGGCCGGCGAAACGATTGAAAAGGACATCCGCGAGAATCTTACATATCAGGATATGTATGACAGTATCGACAACCTTTGGAGCCTGCTTTTCGCGACAGGGTACCTGACGCAGCGCGGAAAGACGGATGCGGGATTTTTTAAGCTCTCCATTCCCAATCTTGAAGTGCGGGATGTTTTTGTGAAACAGATCAGAAATTATTTCAAGGAAAGCGTCAAGGCAGACGGCGACACCCTGCGCCGCTTCTGCGGCGCTCTTCAGCATGGAGACGCCAATACTGTCGAAAAACTCTTCAGACAATATCTGCGAAACGCCATCAGCATCCGCGACACCATGGCAAAAGAGGAACAAAAAGAAAACTTCTACCATGGCGTTCTGCTGGGAATCCTCCTCGCGGAAGAAAGCTGGACCGCAAAATCAAACCGCGAGAGCGGCGATGGATATGCGGATATTCTTGTAACACCGGAAGACGACGGGGTCGGGATTGTAATCGAACTCAAATACGCCCGCGACGGAGACCTTGATGCCGCCTGCCGGCACGCATTACAACAAATCGAAGCGAAAAAATATGCGGATTCCCTCAGGGACGAAGGGGCGGAGACGATCCTGAAATACGGAATCGGATGTTATAAAAAAACGTGCAGGGTAGCGCTCGGTGAATGAGCGGGACCGAAGCGAACCGGGGCGAAATCTTCAGAAATCACAGTTTGTTCATACCCTGATTCGATGATTT
>CAYUPA010000332.1:0-1663 GCA_964446565.1 uncultured Lachnospiraceae bacterium | reverse complement strand
GAACAGGATTGCGCCGGGTGGAGGAAACATTTTCTATATCCCGTTCCTGTATCCGTGTTCCGTCCGCCATTCCGCCGGGAGAATGGATGGTAAGGCGATCATCGTAAATGTCGATATGAACCTCACTGCCTAAAATCAGGTAGTCGCGGTGGATCAGGGCATTTACGAGGGCTTCAAAAACACTCCGCTCACAGTAGTCGGGCATCTCGATCCGGGAATCGGCGGTTTTCTTCCAGCGCGTTTTCATATTCCGCTTCACAAAGCCGATGCCTTCATTCAACAGGATAATCAGACTGCCGGAATATTCCGCGCTGTCCAGCGCGTCGACTATGCCTCCGCTCTTATCCGATCCGTTCCAGCGCGTACAGAACAGCCGCGAATGGCGCACGGGGGAATCATCTGCCATTAAAGTGCCGGCATTTGTCAGCTTGCCGTGTTCATCCCGTATTTCAAATGAATCGAACAGCTTATCCTCAAAACTGTTGCCCGTCCACACCATGTACCTTTCCCGCAGTTTGGAAAAAGCGTAGTCCTTGAAATCGTACTCGGTGGCAAGACCGTCATAAGTTCGGTTCATGCCGTTCAAAATCAACTGGTTCAGAACGTAATCGGGTGCGATCACGCTCTCGTTGCCGATACGGATATAAGCCTCCATCACACCGTCCGCCTTGTAATAATAAGGCGTGGATCGTCCCGCAGATATGGTCAGGAGCAGAATATTTTTCCCGTTTTCTCTTTCCGGAGTAAGAACGAAATTCGGGAAAGGCGTGATCCGTTCCTTTACCAAACGGCTGATCGCTTCCGCATCGGTCTGAGCATCTCTCAGCCCTACGATATTTCTTTCGTTGTCAATTCCGAAGAACAATGTGCCGCCAATCCCGTTGGCAAACGCGCTGACGCTTTTGAGCCAGCTTTTCGGCCTCTTTACTTCTAAAGCGACCTTGAAATCACACTCCGTTGCTTCAGCAATCCATCTGTCAATCTTCATTTTCAATCTTCCTTCCGGAGCTGTTTTTCTTTGCCTGCTTTTGCAGACATTATACCGGCTCTTGCGTTCCGGACCGAAAAAGCGGTTGTCGGGTCGGATCGCCGCGAAAACCTTTGTGCAGCGCCTGCACAACCGCTTTTGGATATTACCATTATACCGTCCGCCTTTTTCCCCGTCAACGCCGGCGTCCTTCATTTTCGCAAAACGGTGCCATTCCCGTGAATAGTACCCCGCGGTTATTTCGGAACGCCAAAATTGCATTATCCGGTTGTATTTCTCCGATTTTCCTGCTATGATAGGATCAGATTTTCCAAGGAGGACATTCTATCATGAAAGAGAAAGTAATACTCGCCTATTCCGGCGGTCTGGACACGACTACGATTATCCCGTGGCTGAAAGAGCATTTCGATTACGAAGTGATCTGCTGCTGCATCGACTGCGGCCAGGGCAGCGAACTGGACGGCCTCGAGGAGCGGGCGAAGCTGTCCGGCGCTTCCAAACTGTACATCGAGGATCTGGTTGACGATTTCTGCGATCATTACATCGTCCCCTGCGTACAGGCGAACGCCGTGTATGAGAATAAATATTTACTGGGAACGTCCATGGCGCGTCCCGCCATTGCCAAGCGGCTGGTAGAAGTCGCGCGCAGAGAGAACGCTACCGCCATCTGCCACG
>CAYUPA010000331.1:0-1673 GCA_964446565.1 uncultured Lachnospiraceae bacterium | reverse complement strand
GCTTAATGGTGTAAGCGGGACTGCCGTCGTCCTGCCAGACAAGGCGCCCTCCCATATCCTTAAGAATCGCAAGAATCGCCCGGTCGCCCTGCCGGGACTCTTTCTTCAGTCCCAGAAGCCCAAGCCCTTCCGGGCGGGCCGCTATGGCGCCCGCCGCAAGGAAAAAGGCCGCCTGCGAATAATCGCCCTCTACGGTATAGCCGCACTGCCGGAACCGCTGCCCTCCGGGAATCACAAACCGCCTGTAGTCCTCGTTTTGAACGCGGACGCCAAAACGCTCCATCACATCCAGCGTCAAATCCACATAGGGCCGCGACTCGAGCGGGCTTGTCACCTCGACGACGGAATCCCCGGAAAGCAGAGGCAGCCCCAGAAGAAGGCCCGTCACGAACTGGGAGCTGATGTTCCCGGCGATCCGGTATACGCCGCTCTTCCACGGGTCCTTAAGCACGAGAGGCAGCTCGTCCCCGCTCTCCCGCAAAAACCGCGCGCCCTGCGCGTTCATCACCTCATAGTAGGGCGAAAGGGGCCTCTTCGGCAGCTTTCCCGCGCCGGTAAACCGCGCGCGGACCCCAAGGCACCCCGCAATGGGAATCAAAAACCGCAGCGTCGAGCCGGATTCGCCGCAGAACAGCTCCCGCTGTTCCCCCGCGGGAAAGCGTCCCGCAAAGCCCCGTATGACAAGCGCGTCTTCCTTCCGTTTGATTTCGGCCCCCAGCTGTTCCATGATGCGGACCGTCGCCTGAATATCCTCGGAAAAGGTGACGTTTCGCACCGTGGAAACGCCGTCCGCAAGCGACGCGCAGAGAATGGCCCTATGACAGAGGCTTTTCGAGGCCGGAATTCGAAGACGCCCGCTCACCTGCCCCGGCAGGAGGCGGCACCGTTCCATCGTCATACCGATCTTCCTTTCCGTTCCATTCAATTTTCCGGTCGGACGCGTTTTTAAGATAGGCGTAAACCGCGTCCCCATCCCCCGCTTCAATCCCGTTTTTAAGCTCCGTAAGCGAGGCGATATAGCGGCCGATCTGCTCGCCGAGACGCTCCTTATTGCGAAGAAACAGGCCGGTCCACAGTTCGGCGTTCATTTCGGCGACCCGTGTCGCGTCGCGGAAACTTCCGCCGGCTAAGAGGGCCGCGTCCTCTCCGTTCGGAGCGCAGTGCACGAGGGCGGAGGCGATAACGTGCGGGAGCTGGCTCGTATAGGCGATCAACCGGTCATGCTCTTCGGGAGACATCTCGCAGACCCGGCCAAAACCAAGCCGCAGGGCCAGTTCGCGAAGGCGTTCTATCGTTGCCCGCAGGTTCTGCTCCGTCGGCGTGATGATGAAACCGGCGCCCCGGAACAGGCCGCCGTCGCCGTTCTCATAGCCGCTCTTCTCCCTGCCGGCCATCGGATGCGTGGATACATACTCCACGTTCTCCGGCATCCGGCTCTGCGCCTCCGCGACAAGATGCCCCTTGACGCCGCAGATATCGAGCACCACGGACCCTTCCGCAAGGGCGTCCCTGTACGTGTCAAGAAAATCGAGAATGCCTTCCGGATACATCGAAAGCAGAATCAGGCCCGCCCTTTTTATGAGCGATCGCGCCTTCGATTCTCCGCCATGACACAAAACAGCCCCTTCGTCAAGGACATGATCCTTCCGCCCCTGATAAACAGGCTGTTCTTC
>CAYUPA010000330.1:0-1705 GCA_964446565.1 uncultured Lachnospiraceae bacterium | reverse complement strand
GGGCCGAATCATAGGCCGCGAAGGACGGAACATCCGGGCGCTTGAAACAATGACCGGCATCGATCTGATCATTGACGATACGCCGGAGGCCGTGATTCTCTCCGGTTTCGATCCGATCCGCCGGGAGGTCGCCCGCATTGCGCTTGAAAAGCTGATTGTGGACGGGCGGATTCATCCGGCGCGCATCGAGGAGATGGTGAACAAGGCCACCAAGGAGGTCGAGACCAGCATCCGCGAGGAAGGCGAGGCGGCGACGTTTGAGACCAACGTGCACGGCCTGCATCCGGAACTGGTTCGGCTGCTCGGCAAGCTGAAATATCGTACGAGCTACGGGCAGAATGTGCTGAAACATTCCGTCGAGGTTGCCCATTTGTCCGGGCTGATCGCGGGCGAGCTTGGCCTTGACGTCCGTCTCGCCAAGAGGGCGGGCCTTCTGCATGACATCGGCAAGGCTGCGGATCACGAAATGGAGGGTTCGCACGTTTCAATCGGGGCGCAGCTTCTTAAAAAGTACCATGAGTCAAAGACCGTGATCAACGCCGTGGAGGCACATCACGGCGATGTGGAGCCGGAATCCCTGATCGCGGTGATCGTGCAGGCCGCGGATTCGGTCTCGGCGGCGCGTCCTGGCGCCCGCCGCGAGACGCTGGAGAACTACATTACGCGTCTTGAGAAGCTGGAAGCGATTGCCAACGATTTCAAGGGCGTGGAGAGGACCTTTGCGATTCAGGCGGGGCGCGAACTGCGTCTGATGGTCATTCCGGAAGAGGTAAACGACGACGAGATGCGCATTCTGGCCCGGGATGTGGCGAAGCGCATCGAGGAGGAACTGGAATATCCAGGCCAGATCAAAGTCAATATTATTCGTGAGACCAGGGCTGTCGAATATGCGAAGTAGAGGGATCGAAGAGAAAGGAGCTTTGGAAAGAGCTCCTTTCCTTGAGTTTAAATTCCTTTTTTCCGAGGAGGAGACGTATGAGAGATACCTATGAGACGCCGTTCAATTCGCGCTACGCGAGCCGGGAAATGCAGTACCTTTTTTCTCCGGACAAAAAATTTAAGACATGGCGCAGGCTGTGGATCGCGCTCGCGGAGGCGGAAAAGGAACTGGGCCTTCCCATAACGGAGGAGCAGATCGAGGACCTGAAACGGTACGCGGACGATATCAATTACGATGTTGCGGCGGCGCGGGAAAAAGAAGTCCGCCATGACGTCATGAGCCATGTCTACGCCTACGGGCAGCAGGCGAAACTGGCGAGGCCGATCATTCATCTGGGGGCGACCAGCTGCTACGTCGGCGATAACACCGATTTGATCATCATGTACGAGGCGCTGGAACTGGTCCGGGAGAAGCTCTTAAACGTCATGGCGCGTCTTGCGAAGTTTGCGCGGACCTATAAGGACCTGCCGACCCTGGGCTTTACGCACTATCAGCCGGCGCAGCTGACGACGGTCGGAAAGAGGGCCTGCCTGTGGCTTGAGGAACTGTGGATGGATTACGGCGAGCTGGAACACATTCTTGCGGTCCGCCGTCTGCGCGGCGCCAAGGGGACGACGGGAACGCAGGCGAGTTTCATGGAGCTTTTCGATCAGGATTCCGAAAAGGTGAAAGATCTTGACCGCCGGATCGCCGAAAAGATGGGCTATGACGGAACCTATCCGGTGACGGGACAGACATATCCCCGCAAATTTGATACGATTTGCC
>CAYUPA010000329.1:0-1707 GCA_964446565.1 uncultured Lachnospiraceae bacterium | reverse complement strand
GTTCTTTAAAAAGAATGAGAAATTTTTATGCGTTTTGTTAAAAGCGTCCAAAAGACAAAGGATGAAATGTTCAATATTTCAAAAACGGGAGCGGCGCACATTTTATAAAAAAAGGGCGCTTTCGCCAATTAAAAAAGGTACTTTCGCCAATAAAAGACAGCGCAGGAACCCGGCGGATCAGGGTCCCTGCGCTGTTAGATTTTTTACAGGAAGGCGCGAAGCCTGTTTGCATTTACAGTTCGATGCGAACCGTATAGGCAAATTCCTGCGGATTGAACTGGTACTTCTCGAGCAGCTGCGGGCCGCAGCTGTTGGAACCGATGCCGCTCATCGCGAAATCGACGCACAGCACGGTGCTTTCGCACTCTGTAAGTTCAAAATTGTGCTTTTTATTTGTAAGCTCCTCCTGCGTATACGGTGAAACGCTGAAGCTGAGCGGCTTCTCGGAGGAAAATGTCAGCCCGCGCCCGCACGGGTCGGAAACCGCGATCCTGTCGCAGCCGTAATGGCTGCCGTTCTCCTGCGGTTTCAGATAATCCTCGTGGTTTTTAGCCGCCGTCGTCGCAAAGGCGCCGTAATACGAGGCGCGGTGCTTGTCGATATAGCTTTCCTCCGGCCCGTAGCCAAGGTAGTTGACCGTATCCATGGCCTTCGGCAGGAAGAAGCGCAGTCCGAGGCGCGGCAGGAAAGGCATTTTCTGTTCCCTGGTCCCGCTGAGAGCAAGGTCCGCCGTCCCGTCTCCGCCGATCGTATAAACGGCTGTCATATCCAGAATCTTCTGCAGGGATACCGGGGCGAGCGAAAGATGGAACGTCACGACCGCCCTGCCGTCCTCCACCTTCGCGGACGCGTCGTATACGCGGATCAGAGCGCGGTCATACCCTGCGCGCTGCCATTCGCCGCGTATCGTGCGGTCGTTGTCCGTCGGCGCCCGCCAAATGTTCCATTCCGCGGGCCGGGTGATCAATGGCTTGCCGTTTCGGGTGATTTCGGAAACCGCTCCCGTAAACGGATCGAACGCATAGCGGAAATTCAAACCGGCTGCCACGATCTCGCGCGGAGTCGTAACGACGCGGATCGATCCGTCTTTTGCAAGCGGAGGCAGCTTGACAGCCCTGTCCCGCAGCACAAGCTGGTCGCGCCCGACCTCGCGGCCCTTTTGGGTCAGGGCTTTGTCCTTCGCCTGATAGTATACGATGTTCAGCATGACCTTCCCGCCGTCCTCCGGCACGCTCAGGTTCAGATCGAGTTCTTTTTCGCCGTGCGGTTCGATATCGAGCGCGGGCACGGCGCCGCATTGTACGGGCCTGCCGTCAACGGTCACCTCATACTTCGCGTAAACCTCGTCCTTCATATTCAGAAAATCGCGGTAATTATGGAACCGGATGACGCCTTCGCGCTCCGTCAGGGACGCGCGAACCGGCCGGACGACGTTCTTGAATTCCCGCAGGCCGGGGCTTGGCGTGCGGTCCGGATAGACCATCCCGTCCATGCAGAAATTGCCGTCGTTCGGAAACTCGCCGAAATCGCCGCCGTAAAAATACTTCTTTTTCCCGGTTTTCGTTACGCCGGTATAGACGGCGTGATCGCACCACTCCCAGATGAAGCCGCCGGCAAAGCCGTCGTATTTGTTGATCAGCTCCTGATAATCCTCGATATCGCCGGGACCGTTGCCCATCGAGTGGATGTACTCACATTCGATCAGAG
>CAYUPA010000328.1:0-1721 GCA_964446565.1 uncultured Lachnospiraceae bacterium | reverse complement strand
TCATAGAAGACCTACTGCTGAACAACTATTTACAGAAAAACTTTCATACTCTCCTACCAGCAGGGCTGGTGGTTCGTGACTAGGAATAATATTCATGTTGTAAAATTATTTCCTTTCCTACTTCACGAGTGGTTTCGAATCCCACTCTCTCCGTGCAGCGGTTCGCGGCGGGAAATCCTTTATCGGATTTTCCGCCGTTTTATGCCTTGTTATCGTGCTTGCGTCGTACTTAGTTATCGTGTGTATCCGGACCGTGTTATCGCGGGCATCTCGTATTTTTTCATCGCGCGTGTTCCGGACTTTGTTATCATGTGTATCTTGTTTTTTACCAAGTATGTCCCGGGCTTGGTTATTATGCGTATCCCGCGCCATGTCGTCAGACGTATCTCGGAGCGTCCGGAAGCGGTGACGGGGGAACCGCGCGGGTTGCTTTATTGTTTCAGCATAATGTCGAGGAATGCGCTCGCGGCGGGGGAAAGAGCATCGAAATCATTCGCGATCAGGACCAAATCTGTTTTTATGAGCGGCTTGACCGGGTATTTGTAAAACGTGTCCGCCGTTCCTGCTAACAGCGAATTTGCCTGGAGGCCGACGCCGATTCCGCAGGATACCATTTTGCGAACGGTCTGCGCGCCGACAATTTTGAATTGCTGCTTTATTGGGACGCCGTGCCGTTCCAGAACCGGGATGATGGACTCCAGCGCCGCTTCACATACGAAGAAAGTCTGCCGCGCGGTCTCCAGGTCGACAAAGGGAGTATCCAACGGCTCTTTGGAGATCGCCACAATGGAATCCTCCATCAGCGGCTTATACCGGAAATCTCCGGCAGGCAGGATGGAAATGCCAAATTCCGCCGCGTGGCCGGCAATCATTTGATTTACCCGGTGCGTCACGCCCTCCGTGATCTCGACATTCACATTCGGATATTTTTTCTGAAATACGGCAAGGGCGTCCGCAAGAAAGAATTCCGTCCCGATGGGCAGGGAAGCGATTTTTAAGGTGCCTTCCATAAGATTTTTGGAAAAATATGCCGTCTGGTAAATCTTTTCCTCCATCAGCAGCATCTGCCTTGCGAGGCTGAGTACGCGTTCGCCGGTGTCCGTCAGGGAAATCCCGTTTTTTCTGTCGCGGTAAAACAGAGGAACGCCCAGATCCTCTTCAATATTTTTAATCGCCTTGCTGGCTGCCGGCTGGGAAATATACAATGCCTCCGCCGTTTTTGTTATATTTCCGGTATCGGCAGCATGAACAAAGATTTTCAGATTATTCAGGCTCATTCCCATTTGGTTATCTCCTCATATCATAAAATATATTTGAGTTATGAATCGTTTTTGATTATACTGAATAAAAATTGAATGTCAAGTCCGTGCTTTTCATGCGGATACGGCCGCAAGCGGCGGCGGTTGGAATCGCAAAGGGATAGGCAAATAAGCAAAAAGGGTAAGCAAAGAGGAGGTGCGCCATGAACGAGACGTTTCCGGAACTGGTGAAAAACAGGCGGTCGACCCGCAAATTCAGCGGAGAGCATGTCCCGGATGATATTATACAGAAAATATTGGAGGCCGCCGCCTATGCCCCGTCTTCCTGGGGCGGGCACCCGGTGGAATTTATTGTGATCCGGGATAAAGAAATCATGTCCGAACTGGCGCGGTGCAAGGCAATGGGCGCCGGGCCGCTGGCTTACGGAGACGCCGCGATCGTTCCGATCATTGATAAGCGCA
>CAYUPA010000327.1:0-1745 GCA_964446565.1 uncultured Lachnospiraceae bacterium | reverse complement strand
GTGGCTCGTCCGAAAGACCTTCAGCCTCAGCAGCCCGGCGCGAGATAATCACCTGCAGATCGTCCGCATGTGAGTTTATTTGGAATGGATGAAGAACTGCCGTGTCCGAACCGAACATCGGACGCGGCAGTTCTTTTGAATGTGAATCAGGTCGAACTGTTGACACATGCTAATTTTTTGAGCAGACAGGGTTATCGGCACCTGCAATAATTGTTTGAAACAGTTAGATTCAATGTCTTGGTAAATTCACAGGCTGCGATCCCTGCAATAATTGTTTGATACAGTTAGGGCTGTTATCACCTGCAATAATACGCCGGAGTGAGAATGCGATAATCTTTTTCTTGCGAGCTCCGCAGAAGTAACCATATACAAGTAACCCGTACTGTTACAGATCCAGCTTCAGGTCGCCTTCCTTGATCCAGCCCGCTTTGCGCATCGGAAGCGCGATCAGCGGCGTCAGGACGGCGGGAATGATAAAGCAAATGAGGATCATGGAAATCCAGTCCATGCCCGTGACAGCGGTTTTCAGACCGGCGGAAATGTCATTGATCCAGCCGGTATAGATGCCGATCTGTCCCACCAGGCCGCATGTGCCCATTCCGGAGGCTACCGCGGGACCGTTCATCTGTAAATGAAAGACGCACGTCGCAAGCGGACCCGTGATCGCCGAAACAGCGATCGGCGGAATCCAGATTCTCGGATTGCGGACGATATTGCCCATTTGCAGCATCGAGGTGCCGATGCCCTGGGCGAGAAGTCCGCCGACTTTATTTTCCCGGTAGCTCATAAACGCGAAGCCGATCATCTGCGCGCAGCATCCCGCCACCGCCGCGCCTCCGGCGAGACCCGTCAGGTTGAACGCCGCGCAGATGGCCGCGCTGCTGATGGGCAAAGTCAGCGCGATACCGACCATCACCGAAACGAGAATGCCCATGAGGAACGGCTGCAGTTCCGTTGCCCACATAATCGCGCTGCCGACCGCGTTGGCCGCCGCGCCAAGGGCGGGCGCCCACCATAATGAAAGCAGGACGCCGATGCTGATCGTCACAACGGGCGTCACGATAATATCCACTTTCGTTTCTTTGGAAACCAGCTTCCCGCATTCGGACGCGATGACCGCAACGACAAAAACCGCGAGAGGGCCGCCCGCGCCGCCCAGGGAATTTGCCGCGCCGCCGACCGCGATGAGGGAGAACATGACGAGCGGGGGACTCTGCAGGGCGTAACTGATCGCCGCCGCCATAGCGGGACCCGTCGCGGCTTTCGCGAAGTCGCCGATCGTCACGAAAATCTCCAGTCCCGTCTGCTCACCGATGGTGGAAAGAATCGTTCCGATAAGAAGCGACGCGAACAGTCCCTGCGCCATCGCGCCGAGCGCGTCGATTCCGTATCGCTTCGCGGAAATGATCACGTTTTTTCTCTTGAGAAATTCTTGGATTTTGGCTAAATTGGCTTTCATTTCTATAAACCGCCTTCCTGCGAAAGGCGTCAACGGGGTTATGAAACGGATTCCTCCATTTGTTTCAAACTTTTTCCTTCGCGCCGTCCCGTTCGACCGGCGTGTGATTCTCGGCGGTTGACCGCCATTTCAACCTGATAATATTTCCGCCGGTACGCACTTCGTGCTTACCGTCTTCCGCCATCCGTTTTCGTCTTCTTACATCAGCTGATACGGTGTCCGGATCTTCGGTTACTCTGAAAGCCCTGTCGCAATGGACAGGCGGACGGGCTGCTTGCAGACCGGT
>CAYUPA010000326.1:0-1782 GCA_964446565.1 uncultured Lachnospiraceae bacterium | reverse complement strand
AAAAGGATCTTCCGATTATTTTTGACCGTTTTTACCGCACCGACGCTTCCCGAAACTCGACCCGCGGCGGAAACGGTATCGGTCTTTCAATTGTTCGAAAAATCCTGGACGACCATGGCGGCAAGGTCTGGGCGGAGAGCGAGGAGGGACGGGGTACCGTCATCTGCTTCGTGCTTCGAAAATATCAGGAGGTCAAGATCGATGTACAGCAAACGGATCACTGAGGAGGAAGCGATATGCGGCGGGAAGTGTTGCGTTTACGACGGGGCGGCGCGTTATCGCTGAAACAGGGCGGTGAACGGTAACGGATCGGAGTTGTCAGGAGGGAAAAGCCATGCACAGAATTCTGATCATTGAGGATGAGGAAGAGATCGCGGAGTTGGAGCGGGATTATCTCGAAATGTCCGGATACGATGTGACGATTGAAAATCGGGGCGACACCGGGCTGACCGCGGCGCTGAACGAGGATTTTGATCTGTATATTCTGGATATCATGCTTCCGGAAGTGGACGGTTTTGAGATCTGCCGCGCCGTGCGTGAACAAAAAAATGCGCCGATTATTATGGTTTCCGCGAAAAAAGACGACATCGACAAGATTCGCGGCCTCGGACTTGGCGCCGACGACTACATGACGAAGCCGTTTTCGCCGAGCGAGCTCGTGGCGCGGGTGAAAGCACATCTGACACGTTATGAACGGCTCATCAACACGGGTGTGGAAAAAAATGAAGTGATCGAGATTCGCGATTTGAAAATCGATAAAACGGCCCGGAGGGTATGGATCCGGGGCGAGGAAAAAATGCTGACCACCAAGGAGTTTGATCTCCTTGCCTTTCTCGCGTCCAATCCCAACAAAGTGTATACAAAGGAAGATCTTTTCCGGGAAATCTGGGAAATGGAATCTGTCGGCGATATCGCGACGGTCACCGTACACATCAAGAAGATTCGTGAAAAAATTGAGCTCAACACCGCCAAACCGCAGTATATCGAAACCATCTGGGGCGTGGGCTACCGCTTCCGGATTTAGGCTTTGCTGGCACGAAGATTGCTCGCGGCAGGCAATCCCTTTCCGTCAGCCGGTTCCGCTCTTTTGACCGGCGGGAAGAGGCGTTGTCCGTGCGCTTTACGCTTTGCCGCCGCCTGTGGTAAAATTATCTTATAAGAATTGTTCCAAAGGATACCGCGCGTATGGGCAGACTGTATATGATCATAGGGAAAAGCGCCACAGGCAAAGATCATATCTATCGTCAGCTCATGCGCGAAGAGGGACTGGATCTTCGAAAAGTCGTGCTGTATACAACGCGGCCGATGCGAAAGGGCGAGAAGGACGGACGCGAATATTATTTTACGGATGAGGCGGGGCTCGAAAAATTCCGCGCGGAGAACAAAGTGATCGAGGAGAGAGTCTACTCCACGGTACACGGAGACTGGTATTATTTCACCGCCGATGACGGACAGATTGATCTGGCAGAGAACAATTACCTGGTGATCGGAACACTCGAGGCGCTTCAAGGAATGCGGCGGTTTTTCGGATACGAAAATATTGTGCCGCTGTATATTGAATCAAACGATGGAAACCGGATGCTCCGAGCCGTACAGCGGGAAGCGAAGCAGGCTGTCCCCGCCTACGCGGAAGTCTGCCGGCGTTATCTGTCCGACGAAGAGGATTTTTCGGAAGACAAGCTGAAGCAGGCAGGCATCGGACAGCGGTTCTCCAATGACGGCAGCCTGGAGTGTTGTGCCGCCAGGGTCATGGAGTACATAAAGCGGGACAAAACGGCCGGC
>CAYUPA010000325.1:0-1801 GCA_964446565.1 uncultured Lachnospiraceae bacterium | reverse complement strand
GGCGGGACGGTCCGCAAAAGGATCCGCCAGGATCTGACCTACCGGGATATGTACGACACCATCGAGAACCTGTGGAGCCTGTTGTACATGACCGGCTACCTGACATCCAAATCCATGCCGGAGGGAGATGTCTATGAACTGTCCTTCCCCAACCGGGAGATCCGGAGCATTTTCCAAGACCAGATCATGGATCTTTTTTACGAGGAGACGAAGGATGACGGGGAGTCGCTCCGGCTTTTGTGCCAAGCCATCTCGGCGGGCGACGCGAAGGGCGTGGAGGACGCGTTTAACGGCTATCTGCGGCGGATCATCAGCATCCGCGATACCGCCGTCCCCCATGGCGGGAAGGAAAACTTTTACCACGGGCTCCTGCTGGGGCTTCTGCAGTTTAAGGCGGACTGGAACGTGACCAGCAATTATGAGACCGGAGACGGGTACGGCGACATCCTCGTGAGGGCGGAGGATAAAAGCCTAGGCGCCGTGATCGAGGTGAAGTACGCCCACGACGGGAATATGGAGAAAGGCGTCCAGAGCGCGCTGAGGCAGATCGAAGAGCGCCGCTATGCCGATGTGCTGTACCAAGACGGCTATAGGAAAATTTTGAAATATGGGGTCGCCTGCCACAAAAAGCAGTGCAAAGTTGAACTTGGCGGCTGAGTAAAACAGTCATAAACAAAACCGAAGATTTATCCGTCGTTTTGGCGCATACTATTTGAATTTTCTGTCTGTTTATGCTATAATGTCTTTCATGATTACCCATTTCAGGGGAGGTTTGACTCTTTGCTTAGTAAATTTCGGATCATCTGCGGCAGCCGTTTCTTTTTGATTTTACTTGTTCCGCTGTTGATTCTCACTTCCTGCGCGAGCGCCAAGACAAGCGGCAGTCCCGTTTCACCCGGAGAAATCCTTACGCCGCTCCACGACGGCATCAAGGTCTTTCAATCGGACACCGAAACGGTCGATGTTTCCCACATAGAGGACGGCTATTTTATGGCGCTTTACTACGGGGAGGCCGAGAAAGTCAAGCTTCGGCTTACGGGGCCGGACGGGATTCCTTATACGTATGATATGAAGGCGGACGGGATATGGGACGCGTTTCCATTTTCGGCCGGAAGCGGAACGTATACGCTGATGATCTATGAAAGTATGGGGAACGACATCTATTTTACTTCCATGGCGCAGGAACTGGAAGTGAATTTGCGCAACGATCTGCTCCCGTTCCTCTATCCGAACCAGTTTGTCAGCTACGCCAAGGACTCCCTGTCCGTGGCAAAAGCCAAGGAATTGACGGCAAACTGCAAGAACCAGATTGACATGGTGAAAAAAATTTTCGAGTTCACTACCACTGAAATTTCGTATGACACGCAAAAAGCGGAAACGGTCACTTCCGGATACCTGCCGGACATCGATGAAACCCTCCGCACCCGAAAGGGAATCTGCTTTGATTACGCGGCCCTTATGACGGGCATGCTGCGCTCCCGCGGCATCCCGACAAAGCTTCAGATCGGTTTTTCCGGCGAGATCAAACACGCGTGGATCAGCGTTTATCTGGACGAATCCGGCTGGATGGATCACGTGATCCAGTACGATGGAACCGGCTGGGCGATGATGGATCCCACCTACGTTTCCGAGATGGGTGCCGAAGAAGCCGCCGATTTTGTCGGCGACGGTTCCAACTATACCTTGCAATATTCGCGGTAGCGCGTCTTCCTACGATATACGGAGGTTTTCATGAAAAACAAAAAACAGCTGTCCGCTTCGGAACTGGCCGTCTTTTTCGAGCAGATGGCCATGGTGCAGC
>CAYUPA010000324.1:0-1809 GCA_964446565.1 uncultured Lachnospiraceae bacterium | reverse complement strand
TGTCGATCGCCTCTACGGTTTCGTCAAAGCTCCTTTCCACGGTTTCATACGAGGGATCGAAATAGCGGGTCTTCGTAAAGACGCCGTTTTCATAGGTGAAATATGTGCCGGGGTCCAGCTTGTATACGCCCTTAAACAGCGTCTCGGGCAGCGCCGAATACTGGAAGATCAGATACATTTTGACCGCTTCCGGATTGATCTCCTTTTTAAAACGCGGATGCGGAAGGAAGGACTTGATCTCCGAGCCGAAAAACAGCGTGTCGTTCATCTTTCCGTAGTACAGAGGCTTAATGCCGAACGGGTCCCGCGCGCCGTAGAGCGTCCGTTTGTTTTTATCATAGATGATGAAGGAAAACATGCCACGAAGCATGGACGCCGTCTTTTCTCCGTAAATCGGATAGGCCTGCAGGATCGTCTCCGTATCCGAATTCGTGCGGAAAACGCAGCCGTACCGGTCGGAAAGCTCCCGCCGGATTTCCCGGTAATTGTAAATTTCTCCGTTAAAGACAATGACGAGCGAGCCGTCCGCGCTGTGCATCGGCTGAGAGCCGCCCGCAAGATCGATGATGCTAAGCCGCCGGAAGCCGAGCGCGACAGCATCGTCCACATAGCTGCCCGCGCTGTCGGGGCCGCGGTGCGCGATGACCTCGCTCATCTTTGTGATCACGTCCGTTCTGTCATACTCTCCCGTTCCAAAAAATCCGACATATCCGCACATTTCCGCTCCGCCTTTCCCTGTCCGCATTTCCGTGAGGTTTTCCCGCGGATTCACCGCAAAAATTGAATTAACTATATCATTCTTTCCCTTCGCTGTCAATGAGTCCCGCGCGGGAAGCCTGCGCCGCGCCGGGAGTCCGCGCCGATTTTTTTCTTGTCATTTGCCTCATTCCTATGCTATACTGTCTGCGGTCTTCGTCGATACGACGAGGAAAAACCGCCGTTGGGGCCCGCTCCTTCATGGCGGCATTCTCTATAAGAAGCGAAATTACAGAAAGGCGGATTTTACGCATGAAACGAGAAGATATTCATAAGATTCTGATCATCGGATCCGGGCCGATCATCATCGGTCAGGCCTGTGAATTTGACTATTCCGGCACGCAGGCCTGCAAAGCGCTTAAAAGCCTTGGCTATGAAATCGTCCTCGTCAATTCCAACCCGGCGACGATTATGACCGATCCGGGCATGGCGGACATCACCTATATCGAACCGTTAAACCGCGAACGTCTTACACAGATTATCGAAAAGGAACGGCCCGACGCGCTGCTTCCGAATCTGGGCGGCCAGTCAGGACTGAATCTCTGCGCCGAGCTGTATAAAGCGGGCGTCCTCGACCGGTACGGCGTCAAGGTGATCGGCGTGCAGGTCGACGCGATCGAACGCGGCGAGGACCGGATCGAATTTAAGAAAACGATGCAAAGCCTTGGCATTGAAATGGCGCGCAGCGAGGTCGCCTACTCCGTTGAGGAAGCCGAGGCGATCGCGGAAACCCTCGGCTATCCGGTCGTTCTGCGCCCGGCCTATACAATGGGCGGGGCCGGCGGCGGACTGGTTTATAACGTGGAGGAACTGCGAACGGTCTGCGCGCGCGGGCTGAAGGCAAGTCTTGTCGGGCAGGTTCTCGTGGAAGAGTCGGTTCTCGGCTGGGAAGAGCTGGAACTCGAAGTCGTCCGCGACGCGAAAAACCAGATGATCACCGTCTGCTTCATCGAAAATATCGATCCCATGGGCGTGCACACCGGCGACTCCTTCTGCAGCGCGCCGATGCTGACGATTTCCGAGGACGTACAGAAGCGTTTGCAGGAGCAGGCC
>CAYUPA010000323.1:0-1819 GCA_964446565.1 uncultured Lachnospiraceae bacterium | reverse complement strand
CGGAAACGGTCTGTCCGCCCTTGGCGTGGCGGAAGGAAGCTGGCTCTACAGCCTGATTATCGATGGTATCGTGGGCGGCGTCGGCGCAGTGCTCGGTTTCGTGCCCCAGATGCTGGTCCTGTTCCTTCTGCTCTCCATTCTTGAGGACGTGGGGTATATGGCCCGCATCGCGTTTATCATGGACCGGATTTTCCGTCGATTCGGCCTCTCCGGCAAAAGTTTCATCCCGATGCTGGTTGCGACCGGCTGCGGCGTACCCGGCGTTATGGCCTCCCGTACGATCGAGCAGGACCGTGACCGGAAAATGACCATCATGACCACCTGCTTCATTCCCTGCGGCGCGAAAATGCCCATAATCGGGCTGTTTGCCGGCGCGGTGTTCGGCGGATCGCCGTGGGTCGCCACTTCCGCGTTTTTCATTGGGATCGCCGCCGTCATCATTTCCGGCATCATCCTTAAAAAATTTAAGGTTTTCGCGGGAGAACCGGCTCCCTTTGTCATGGAGCTGCCGGCGTATCACATCCCTTCGGCGGGCAACGTTCTGCGCGCCACATGGGAGAGGGGATTCAGCTTTATCAAGCGGGCCGGCACCGTGATCCTGCTGTCCACCATCGTCCTCTGGTTCCTCCAGAGTTACGGCTTTACAAACGGAACCTTCGGGCCGGTCGAGAACAACGATACGTCGCTTCTGGCCTCCATCGGCAACGCCGTTTCGTGGATTTTCTACCCATTGGGATGGACGGGAAACATGGCGTGGAAAGCGACGGTCGCCTCTTTCACAGGACTGATCGCGAAGGAGAACGTGGTTGCGACCTTAGGTTCTCTGTATCATTTTGCCGGTGAACTCAGCGAAAACGGCGAAGAAATCTGGGCGCTGGTAGGCGCGGACTTCGGTCCGATTACGGCTTACAGCTTCATGATCTTTAACCTTCTCTGCGCTCCCTGTTTCGCCGCCATGGGCGCGATTCGGCGCGAAATGAACAATCCCAAATGGACGGCTTTCGCCATCAGCTATATGTGTGTATTTGCGTATATAATCGCCTTGATCGTCTATCAGATCGCCGGTCTCATCTCGGGAACCGTGCGCTTCGGCCTGTGGTCCGTCGTCGCGTTCGCGGCTCTGGCGGGGCTGATCTACCTGCTGTTTCGCAAAGGCTATCGGGAAGACGTCCGTCCGCAGCCGGTGAATTCCGCCGACGTACATTGAAGGGACGCTTGCGAATAGCGCACAATATGAGCAAAGATGGCGAAAACGATCCGCATCTGAAGAGTTGATGAGAAGCGCACCGCATGAGAAAAGGAAAGGAGAAATCATGCCAGGTTATGTGGGAACTGTCATTGTGATTGCCATGCTGCTTGCGGTCGTGCTGCTCGCGGTCCGCTCCCTGTGGAAATCGAAGAAATCCGGCAAAGGGTGTGACGGCGACTGCAGCCATTGCCGCGGCTGTCACTGAACTGTCTTAAGCCGTTACGAAAACGGACAGAGAAATTCCTGAATGAATTCAATTCATTTCCATTGCAGCACGCTGCGCGGGTGAATTTCCCGGAATCCTGTTTTGACGAGGGCATTGAAAAAGTCTGATTCTTTGTTAAAAGAATTGGGCTTTTTTTATGAAAAACGGGATAATAAAAATTGATGAAGGAATGGAACATGCTGAAAGATAATTCGCAGACGTGCCTGTCATTATCACCATATCAGGGACTTTATGATACTGTTGTTACATTCGGTTTTGACAGCCATTTTGTCATTTCGCTGTGTGCCGCTGTGTGCCGCGCCAAAAGTTTTTCTTCTTATTCCCCGCATCTTATGTTATACTGA
>CAYUPA010000322.1:0-1855 GCA_964446565.1 uncultured Lachnospiraceae bacterium | reverse complement strand
GGTGAATCCGGAGGACCTGCTCTATCGCAGGGAGGTTCTTATGGAGTTTAAGCGGCTGCCGGAGATCGTGATGCAGGTCCGCGCCGTATGCCAGTGCATTCAGGAAATCCAGGCCGTAAGCTCGCTTGAGCCCGCTTCGCACTATGATACGGACAGCATTCACGACTTTGCGCTCTATAAACATGCGCACGACACGCTGTTCGCACTCCTCAAGGCGCTGGAAAAGGCGATTTCCGAGGGGCAGATAACCTCCCGCGGCCTGAACCGTCTCTATAATGTGACAAAAAAACTGCTTGACCGGCACTTTAACGCGAGTTTTAGCGAGGACTGGGAAAAATACACCTCCGGTCTGGATACGACGGGCAGTTTCGCCCTGCGCGTTTCGCTGGATTCCGAACTTCACATCACGGACTGCGCCGTCACGGCGATCCGGAAGGAAAAATACGCAAAACGCCTTCTGCCCTTCGGTTCCCGGGAGAACCGTCTGCCGGACAAGCCCTGGGACCTGTCGCCGCTCAAGGAGATGCGCTCGCCTGTCGATGAACTGCTGCATGACGAACTGCGCGTTCAGCACCGGCAGTTTGTCCAGCTTCTGCATACGCTCACGGAGGATCTGTCCGACCTGTATCTGGACCTGACCTTCTATCTGGCGGCCTTAAAATACTGGCAGCAGATGGACGACTGCGGAATCACCCCGGTCTTTGCCGAAATCCGTCCTATGGAGGAAAAGGCGTTCACGGCGGTGGATATGGTGGACCCCGTGCTTTTGCTCCACAAGGGCTCGGCGGTTGGCAACAGCATCGATTTTGCGCCCGGCGGTGAAATCTTCATCCTCACCGGCATGAATCAGGGCGGGAAGACCACCTTTCTGCGCACCGTCGGCACGATCCAGCTGCTTTTCCAGCTTGGCTGGCCGGTTTCCGCCTCCTCCGCTTCCATAAGCCCCGTGGACGGACTCGTCACCGTTTTTTCCCATGAAGAAAATACCCGTCTGCAGTATGGCAAGCTCGGGCAGGAACTGAACGCCATGCAGAAGGGTATGAAAGAGATGAAACCTTACAGTCTGATGCTGTTTAATGAGCCGATCACAGGGACCTCGCCCATGGAAAATCTGTATCTGAGCCGTGAAATTCTAAGCGCGTGCAAGCTGAACGGCTATCACGGCATCTGGGTTACGCACATCTATGATCTCGCGAACCGTTCCGAGGCCATCAACGCCCGCCTCGGCGGAAGCCCCGTTTCCAGCCTGACGGTCCGGGTCGAAGGCAAAGGGGAAAATGTTCACACAAGCTACCATATCGAACGCGGCAAACCGGCGTTTACGAGCTACGCAAGGCAGGTTCTTGAGCGGGAAACCGGCGCTTTTCTTAACGGAGACGGAAAGGAGAACGCTCCGGCAGAAAAGGAAAGAGGGGATTTCTAACTCAAGAAACAGGTGCGTTCCGTATGAAGGGGAAACGGAGCGTTCCGTATGAAGGGGAAACGGAGCGCTCCGTCTGAAAGAAGAACGGAGCGTTCCGCCTGAAAGAGAAACGACGGCGCGGGCATGTCTCCAGCAGCACGCTTACGGCAGTACCGCTCCGGCAGTACGCTTATGGCCGTACGGCCTGTCCTGCGAGCGCTGGCGTCAGCGTTCGCGAAGTCCGTGTTCTTTCAAATAGCGCAGGGCCGGATACGGATTGTTGCATGTAATATTCGTCGCGCCGAACCGCACCGCCCGTTCGACGGCCGCTTCGTCGTCCGCGCAGTAAAGCCACGGGCCCAGACCGTATTTTTTAGCAAATTCCACATCCTCGGCAAGTTTCTGATCGTCATCGATGATCGGAATTCCGATGCCGTACATCTTCTCATACAG
>CAYUPA010000321.1:0-1856 GCA_964446565.1 uncultured Lachnospiraceae bacterium | reverse complement strand
CTGGCAATATGTCAATGCGATTTGCTGATTTCATTTATAAATTTCTCAACTTCTTGCGATATTTGTTCTCAAGCAAGCCTTTTGACAGGGTCAAAATGTGCCTGAAATCTGATAAATTCTTCTTTTACTATACCACAACAGGCGCTCGATTTCTATAACTTCATCTACGATTCAGGCAGACGAAAAATACGCCGCAGGCTCTCTTTTGCCATGCTGCCGCCTCATTCCCCGGCATTAAAAAAGAGACCTTCCGCCTTCCGGAAAATCTCTTTGCTTTCGCTCTATTTTATTTTTAGAACAGTGAAATGATTTTAGTTTCAAAAGCAGGTTCTCGGCTCAAAAGCGGATTTTCACCTTAAAAGGCTGGTGGCAGACCGGGCAGTTGGCCGTATGCTCTCCCTTTTTTCTCGGGAAGCGCAGCGTTTTTCCGCAGTACGGACAGCGGCGGTATACATGCGTCCGAAAATCCCGCAGACGCCGAAACCACAGTCTAATCGGCCGAAACAGCTTCAGAACGAATTCGTTTTCCCTCCGCCGGCGCGCGATGTTTCGTGAAAGGGCACGGTAAATCGCCGTGACCAGCACCACGGTTGAAAGACTGCGCAGCCCGATCGCCAGTCCTCTCGGCACTACGAGTTCCAGCAAAGTCAAAATGACATAAAGCGTCAGAAGAACATACCACATGGTATCAATTCCATAACGCCCATTCATAAAACGGATTACACGGTCTCGAAATTTCATGATTTACAACTCCCTTGTGTAGATCGCAAGCCATTCGCGCTCTTCCGCAGTAAGCTCGTCCTTAAGCTGCCCGTACACCCACTTGTGATACGCGTTGAGAGCCTTGATTTCCGCCGGGCTCATATATTGCGGGTCCACGCCGTCCAGATCGATCGGCGCCGCCGTCAGATGCTCAAAATGAAGGAACTGTCCGTACTCATTCTTCACACCCTCCCGGACCAGCAGCTCGTTTTCCGTCCGGATTCCGTATTCCCCTTCAAGGTAAATTCCCGGCTCGTCCGTAATGACCATGCCGTTCTCAAGGACCGCGTTCAGCGGCTTCCCGTCCTCCTGTTTCCACGCAAGGCGCTGCGGTCCTTCATGGACGCTCAGCAGATAGCCGACGCCATGGCCGGTTCCGCATTTATAATCAAGATTCATCTCCCAGATCGGAGCGCGCGCGAGAATATCCAGCGTCGTGCCTCTCGAACCCGCAAGGAACCGGGCGCCGGCCAGATTCAGCATGGAACGCAGCACCGCGGTAAAATGTTTTTTCTGCTGGGCGGTAAGTGGGCCTAAAACGATCGTACGCGTGATATCCGTCGTTCCGGTCCAGTACTGTCCGCCGGAATCGACGAGCAGCAGGCCCTCGGGCTTAAGTTCCGCCGCGCTGCCTGGCTCCGCCTTGTAATGCATCATCGCCGCGTTCGCGTTATAGGCCGCGATCGTGGTAAAGCTGCAGTCCAGAAAGCCCGGAATTTTGCGTCTCTGCGCTTCCAGATAGTCGGCGGCCGTAATCTCGGTCATCGGCATTGTCCCGATATGGGTCTTCACCCAGTACATGAATTTGGTAAACGCCGCGCCGTCCATCACATGCGTCCTGCGAAGATGCCCGATTTCGATCTCATTCTTAACGGCCTTGGCTTTGATTTCCGGATTCGGCTCCTTACGTACCGCGACCCCTTCCGGCAGGGAGCGGAACATCCTGTAACTGGTATAATCCGGGTCCATCAGCACCGTCCTGCCGGGGCGAATCGCCGCTATATAGTCATAGACCGCCTCATACGGCCGCAGACTGACTCCCTCCGCGGCAAGTGAGCCCCGCACCGCTTCCGTAACAGCGCTTTCCTGAAGAA
>CAYUPA010000320.1:0-1905 GCA_964446565.1 uncultured Lachnospiraceae bacterium | reverse complement strand
TCCATTGCTCCCGAGACCATACGTGTCGTTCTGTCCGTTGCCGTCCGGATCATCCGTTGTAAATTTCCGCATGACTTCGGTAAATTCATCAAGCGTTTTCGGGGCCTCCAGTCCGAGATTATCAAGCCAGTCCTTTCTGATAAATGTCGATCTGCCGGATGGCGTTTTTAATTCATTCGGAATTCCATACACCGCACCGTCGATCGTCATGTAGGGCCAATCTTCTCCGACATAATCCATCAGGTCCTTGTAGTCGTCGCCAAGATACGAAGAGATATCCGCCCAGGCTCCCTGTTTCGCATAATCACTCCATACAGCATAAGCTCCTGCATAGACGAGATCCGGCATATTCTTATCCGCGGCATACAGGGCAAGCTGCTGCTCAAAGTCGGTTCCCTGCGTCAGATTGATATCGACGCCAATCGTATCTCGAATATACTGACGGGTCAGATCGGTCGCGTCGTTCATCGGACGGGATGAGGCATAAAATACATCCAGCGTGACCGCATCGCCATTCGCCGCACCTGACGATTCGGATTCCCCGGCGGACGATTCCTCACTCTCCGATTCTGTTTCCGACGCCTCAGCGTCAGACGGCTCCGCATCCTCTGAATTCTCGCTTGACGATTCGCTTTCCGTCTGCGCAGGCTCCGAGGCGGACGAATTCTCCCCATCAGAACCTCCTCCACAGGACGCAAGCGTAAGCAGCGCCAACGCAAGCATCACCGCCATCACCGAAGAAAAGAAACGTTTCATTGATTTTTCCTCCTGTAGTTTTTTATTTTACAAGGCTTTCGCCATGTAAATTTCAAATGTTTCCATGACCGCCCGGCCTAATCCCTTTAAGGATGCCTTTCTGTCCCTTTTCGGCGGCGCCGTCCTCGCAAAGACCTCCTCTTCACCCTTTCAGAGAGCCCACCATGACGCCCTTGACGAAATACTTCTGCACAAACGGATAGACACACAGAATCGGAACCACGCTGACTATGATCATCGCGTATTTCAGCGTTTCCGAGGCAAGCGTCTGCGTCGCATCGTCATACATCATCGTATTAAACTGGCTTGTCTGCAGAATCTGCCGCAGAACGGTCTGCATGGGCCAGAGCGTATTGTCCCGAATGTAGATGATGCCCTTAAAGTAATCGTTCCAGTAGCCCACCGCGTAGAACATCGTAAACGTCGCGAGCGAGGCCTTTGACAGCGGCAGCAAAACATGGAACAGATAGCCGATCATGGTTTCCCCGTCGACGCAGGCCGCGTCGTAAAGTTCCTCCGGCACGCTCTGGAAAAAGTTCCGCATCAGCACCATGTTGTAGGTGCTCACCGCGCCCGGCAGGATGAGCGCCCACAGCGTATTCGTAAGGCCGAGATTGCTCACGACCAGATAGGTCGGCACCAGGCCGCCTCCAAACCACATCGTGAAGACAAAAAACAGGGTAAGGCCCGTCCGGCCCGGCAGATTTCGAATGGACAGGACATACGCTCCAAGGGTCGAAAGCACCATGCTGATCGCGGTTCCCACGATCGTCACAATGAGCGTGTTCCGGTACGCTGTCGGAACAAGACTGTTGCGAAACACCTGCTTGTACGCCTCCAAATGAATGCCGTCCGGCCAGAGGACGAATCCGTTTTTTATAAGATGTCCGATGCTGGAAAACGACCCGACGAACACATACCAGAAGGGATACAGCATGATAACGGTGACCAGCAGCATAATCGCGATATTCAGGATATCAAACGGCGCCAGTTTTCTTTTTTTCCTGTACTTTCCCATTTTCTTCCTCCGTCACCATATTCCTGTTCCATCCGTCAGCTTCTTTGACACCTTGTTCGTGATAAGAATCAGGAAGAACCCAATAACGGACTTAATCAGCCCGGAAGCCGTTGCCTGCGAGAAATTGTTCG
>CAYUPA010000319.1:0-1944 GCA_964446565.1 uncultured Lachnospiraceae bacterium | reverse complement strand
GAAACCGCCTCCGGCTTTTTTGAGGAATAATTCGCCGGCAGCATCCGCGCCGTCTCATCTCCGGAAAGCCGGAAAACAGTGGCAGACCCCTCATCTCCGGCAAAGCAGCCGTCGCCGTCTTACGTCCTGAAAACAAGCGCCGCCGCGCCGACGATCCCCGCGTCGCCGCCGAGCTCCGAATTGACAAGCTGCGTATCCTTCATCGCCGGAAACGCGTACCGCCGGAAGGCTCTGCCGACCCGGTTCATCAAAACGTCTCCCGCGCCCGCCATGCCTCCGCCGATCACGATCCGCTCCGGATCCAGGAGCGCCGCCGCGGCCGCAATCGTTCTTCCGAGCAGGTCGCAGATCTCATCGACAACTTCCAGCGCGAACGCGCCGCCGGATGCCGCCGATTCGAAAATGATTTTAGAGGACAGATTTTCGAGTTCCGCGTCAGGAATCCCGAACGCGTCAAGCGGCGACATCCCGGTTTCCGCAAGTTTTGCGCGCGCGATCCGGACAATGCCGTTCGCCGACGCGTAACGCTCCACGCAGCCCGTATTGCCGCAGGAACAGGGAATGTCCGCGCCCGCGTCCATTTTGAAATGACCGATCTCGCCGGCAGCGCCGTGCGCGCCGCGGTAAATCCTGCCGTCCATGATGATTCCGCATCCGATTCCGGTTCCCAGCGCGATATACATGAAATCGGCGCAGCCTTTTCCGGCTCCGAAAAGAGATTCCCCGAGCGCGGCCGCGTTGACGTCGTTCTCGCACAAAACGGTTGAACCCGTCAGCGAAGCCAGTTCCCCCGCAGCGTCTATCGGATCCGTCCATCCGAGATTAACGGCGCGCGCGCAGATTCCGTGTCCGTCCGTACTTCCCGGAAGCGCGAGACCGATACGCTCCGCCTGTCTCCCGCGCAGATGTTCCGCGAGCGATGCGCCGATATCGGGAATGATCCGGGAGCCTTCGTCCGAAATATCGGTGGGTACGCTCCATTTCTCAAGCAGTGCGCCTCCCTCGGAAAACAGGCCGAACTTGATGCCGGTTCCCCCGAGATCGATACCCGCAATGACCGGATTCATTCGTTCTCTTCCTTTCTCCCGGTGATTCTTCTCTGCACCCGATCGTACATTTCCTGAGCGGCGTTGTATCCCATTTTTTTCTGCCGATGGTTGATCGCCGCGGTCTCCACGATAATCGCGAGGTTTCGTCCCGGCCGGATCGGAATGGTATGAGAGACCACTTTGCTTCCCAGAATCTCGGTAAAGGAGCTTTCCAGTCCGAGCCTGTCATATTCGGTATCCGCTTCCCATTCCTTCAGCTTGATTACCAGATCAATCTGATGCCTGTTTTCCACGCTCTCGACGCCGAACAGGGTTTTTACATCGATAATGCCGATCCCTCGCAGTTCGATAAAGTGGCGGGTAATATCGGGCGCGGTACCCTCCAGATGATAATTGTTGACTTTGTAGATCACGACGACATCGTCGCTGACAAGACGGTGCCCCCTCTTGATCAGCTCCAGCGCGGCTTCGCTTTTCCCGATGCCGCTCTCGCCCATGATCAGAACGCCTTCCCCGAATACATCGACCAGAACGCCGTGCACCACGACGGACGGCGCCAGCTGCTCGCACAGCCACCGGATCAGCTCCACCGTAAGATCCGACGTGGAAATGCCGATGCCGAGCGCGGGCACGTCGTATTCAATGCACAGATCGAGCAGATCCCGGTCGGGACAATTTCCGGACGTAAAGATGATACAGGGCTCCTTTTTGGAAACGAATTCCCGGAACACTCTTTCCCGTTCCCCGGCTTTCAGACTCATCAAATAAGAAAATTCCACGATGCCGACGACCTGAACGCGATCCTTGTTGAAAAACTCGTAATAACCTGTCAGCTGCAGCGCCGGCCGGTTGATTTCGGTAATTTTAATCGTCTTATCGGTTGTAGTGATCTCCG
>CAYUPA010000318.1:1289-1977 GCA_964446565.1 uncultured Lachnospiraceae bacterium | reverse complement strand
ATCAGTACACGGAACGCCAGATGCGGCGCCGCGTGCGGCGGTTGTGGTGGAAGATCCTGAAGAACCGGGGGTTCGATATCCTGGTGTCCCACGCGCCGGCTTATCAGCTGAACGATCTGCCGGATCTGCCCCACCGGGGGTTTGAGTGTTTCCTGACGCTGATGAAAAAATTCCGGCCGCGGTATTTTTTCCATGGCCATGTCCACGCCGGCTACGGCAGCGGGTTCAAGCGGAAGGATGTCTATGAGGGTACCACCGTGATCAACGCCTATGATTTTTACGTGGTTGATTACGAGGAAGCGCCATGATGCAGGCAAAGTAAGACCTGGAGGTATTCAGCCCGAAGGTCTTATTTTTGTGCGCGGTAAAGAGTTCAACGAATTTCCGGTAATCATTTCCAAGGAAAGACAGCCTGTCCTGCAGCTGGTCGTAGAAATACGGACCGGTTCATGTTTCTTATGGTTTTTGCTTCCAAAGATTTACGGCGTTAACTACGAAAGACGGGATTGTGTTTTTTCACGTACAATCGTCGTAACCATTGACTTTGAACGTGGGGGGGTAGAATCAAAAGGGGTTCTATTTTTGACAAACGAGGAGGGGATGGAATTGGCGATAGCAGACGTCATCAAATATGAGGGAGACAACAGCACATTTATATGGAAACATCCGAGCGAGGATTTCAACAGCC
>CAYUPA010000318.1:0-1279 GCA_964446565.1 uncultured Lachnospiraceae bacterium | reverse complement strand
TATCCCTCTGGTCGGCCAGGCTCTGAAGCTGGCGACGGACGGCGTATCCGCTTTCCACTGCGAGGTCTACTTCATCAATAAGACCGAGCAGATGTCTGTCAAGTGGGGCACGGATTCCAAGGTAGAATATGTGGAGCCAACCTACGGGTTCCCGCTCCGCATCGGCGCGTCCGGCGAGATGAGCCTGAGAGCGGAGGATTCGCGGAAACTCCTGCTGAAGCTGGTCGGAACGGAAAAAGACCTGAGCCGGCAGAAACTGACCGATTATTTCCGGGCTTTTCTGATGACCCGGATCAAGACATACATAGCGCAGACCATCCGGGAGCAGAAGATCAACATATTTGAGATCGATGAACGGCTGGCGGATTTTTCTGAGAACCTGAAGGCATTGCTCGTTCCCGATTTTGCCGATTACGGCGTCGCGCTGGAGCGGTTTTTCGTCACCAATATCGCCAGGCCGGACGGCGAACGTGACTACGAGAAATTCAAGGAACTGCATTTCCGCCAGTATGCCGATATCGCGGAAGCGCGGCTGCGCCAGAAGGCGGATATCATCTACGCCCAGACGGAAGCGCAGAAGACCGTAATCGCCTCGCAGGCCATGGCCGCGAAACGCGCGCAGGAAGGGTACACATATCAGCAGGAACGAGGCTTTGACGTGGCGGAACGTGTCGCTCAGAACGAGGCCATAGGACAGTTTACCAACATGGGCGTGGGCCTGGGAACGATGGCCGGAGTCGGCGGCGCAGTCGGCGGCATGGTCGGCGGCGCGGTCAGCAGCGCGATGGATCCCGCGGCAGGACAGCCCGCGGACCAGCCGCCGGGCATGTTCCAGGGCGCCCGGACGTACGCCGGGATCCAGGAGGCGGTCAGTTCGCCTGTGTGCGTAAAATGCGGCGCCCCGCTGCCGCCCGGAGCGAGATTCTGCCTGAACTGCGGCGAGAAACAGACGGCGGCGCAGCCGGGAACGGTCGTGTGCCCGAAATGCGGCAAAACCGTGGTGAAGGCCAGGTTCTGCCCGGAGTGCGGATACAAGATGACAGCAAACTGCCCGAAGTGCGGAAGGGAACTGGAACCGGGAACAAAATTCTGCCCGGAATGCGGCGAGAAGATGGAATGAGGAGGACGTGACAATGAAATATAAAAAGGGTTTTTCCTATTTTGCGGTTTGCTGGGGGATCGTATTTGCCATATTCAAAATAAGTTGTTTTGCCATACCCGGAGATATCACAGGCAGGTCGATACAGGGAAGCGCTTTCTGGCCATGCTATCTCTGCAT
>CAYUPA010000317.1:693-2028 GCA_964446565.1 uncultured Lachnospiraceae bacterium | reverse complement strand
TGTGAAGGCAGGCTGTCAAACTCCCGCGCTGAAACATGGCGGCAGATAACGTCCTGCTTTTGCATTCAACGAAACCCTCGTCCGGATAAACCGGAACCAAAATTTTGCCATTATGCACAAAATTTCATCGAAAAGTCCTGTCTCAGCCGTTATTATCGAAAATCGTCCTTGCTTTTTATCTGCCAATGCTCTATAATAATGCGAAGTTAGTACAGAAAAAGCCGCGCACGGAAGACTCACCGGCGCGGTCCCGCGAGGGGCGGCAGACAAGCCCCTCGCGAAATATAAATCCATGAAATATAAATCCATAAAGGAAGGGAGTGTCGAGACTGTCTGCTCGACGAGTTTCATCATGAAACTGACACGCTCGCAAACCGTGGCTTTCGGCATCGGCGCGATCGGAAAGGATATGGTTTACGCCCTGTCCGCCTCGTATGTAATGTACTTTTATCAGGATATCCTCGGCCTTTCCGCAACTTTTGTCGGCCTGATTCTGATGATTGCCCGTGTTTTTGACGCGCTGAACGACCCGCTTATGGGAATCCTCGTTGCGAAAACCCGTACGCGATGGGGCCGTTTTCGCCCCTGGCTCATCAGCGGCTCCGTCCTGAACGCCGTGGTGCTGTACGCGCTCTTCGCCGCGCCCGAAATCAGCGGCACAAGCCTGATGGTGTACTTTGCGGTAGTCTACATCCTCTGGGGGACGACCTACACGATGATGGATATTCCGTACTGGTCCATGATTCCGGCTATTACCGACCGCCCGCAGGACCGGGAAAACCTTTCCGTCGTCGGACGGACCTGCGCCGGTATCGGCTCCGCCATCATGCAGGTCGGTACGCTTCTGGCGGTAAACGCGTTAGGAGCCGGCAACGAGCGCGTCGGTTTCGCACGCATCGCGCTCATTGTAGCGATTCTCTTCGTCGCGGCGGAGATCGTCTGCTGCTGCAAGGTCCGCGAACAGCGCCTTGAATCGATGCAAACCTCTTCAGTCCGGCAGATGTTTCAGGCGCTGTTCCGCAACGATCAGGCGCTGATCACCGTACTCACGATCCTTCTGGTCAACAGTTCCCTCTATCTGACTTCGAATCTCATCATCTACTTCTTCAAGTATGATGTCGGCGGCACAGGCTGGATGGGCAATTATACGCTGTTTACCACCATCGGCGGGGTATGCCAGATTCTTGGCATGATGGTCGTTTATCCGCTGCTTCACAAAAAACTCAGCAATACGACGCTCTTTAAGATTGCACTTGCCACCGCAATCGCGGGGTATGCGCTGATCCTGCTCTTCTGTCTTCTCGGACTCGGCAGCAGTATGCCCATTCTCTGCTT
>CAYUPA010000317.1:0-683 GCA_964446565.1 uncultured Lachnospiraceae bacterium | reverse complement strand
CCGTTTTCCTTTCCAGTTCCGTTGATTACGGACAGCTGAAAACCGGCCGCCGCGAGGAAAGCGTCATTTTTTCCATGCAGACTTTCGTCGTAAAGGCTGCTTCCGGCTTCGCGGTTTTCATTACGGGAATCGGTCTGGATCTGATCGGACTCGTCGGCGATACAGAGGAAACCGGCGCCATCGTTGCGCAGAGTGCCGACACCATTCTGGGCCTTCGCCTTTTGATGACGATTATGCCGATTCTTGGCCTCGCGATCGCTTTTCTGTTCTTTGTCCGCAAATTTAAGCTGACGGATCAGCGCGTTCAGGAAATCGCGGACACGCTTCACGCCCAAAAGGAATAAAATCGCGGGTATTCCGCTCCAAAAGGGAATCGATCGGAAACAATTCGCGCTAAAAAGGAATAAACCCGCAGACGCTTCGCATGAAAAATATCTGCCCGTTTTATTTGAATTTCTCTTTCTGCGGCCCGCTAACAGGGCCGCAGATGTAATTTACGTGAAAAAATTCACCCGCGGCACGATATCCGATTGAGAAAGGATGGTTCTTTCCCATGCCTGTATTTCTCATTGCGCTGCTGATTGCGATATATACTTTTCAGACTTTTTTCTGCAACCTGTTTTCCAGCCATTATAAGGGGGATCCAGATGCTTCCTCCCTGGTCTTTACCGTCCTGTATGGTC
>CAYUPA010000316.1:0-2031 GCA_964446565.1 uncultured Lachnospiraceae bacterium | reverse complement strand
TCCGGGCAGCGGGAGGACGACGATTCCATCTTCTTCGTTCCGGACTCGCAGACCGTGGTCGAGACCACCTCCAGCATCGTTTTCCACGCGATGTGCTACAAGCTGATTCTCGAAACGGCCCTTGGAGCGCAGGCCGCGACACTTTTAACGATGCGCTCCGCCTATGACACCGCGACCGGGTACTGCGCCGAACTGGAAGGCGAGATCAACCGCAAACGGCAGAGCGCCGTAACCGCGGACGTCATTGAAACGTCCTCTGAATGGAACGGGTAATTTAAAAGGGGGAAACAATATATGGCCAAAGGTTCGGTGGGTATGGTTCTTCGGATCACGGGGCCCGTCGTCGATATTCTCTTTGATTCCGGGAATCTGCCCGATATTTTCCACGCTGTGACGATCGAGCATAACCGGGAAAAATACGTCCTTGAAGTCTCCCAGCATCTGGGAAACGGCGAGGTGCGCTGCATCTCCATGAACCCGACGGACGGCCTCTCGCGCGGCCTTGCCGCCGTCGATACCGGCGAACCGATCATGGTCAGCGTCGGCGAGGAAACCCTCGGGCGTATGGTCAACGTGATGGGCGAGCCGATTGATAAAAAGGAGCCGATCCATTCCAGAGAAAAATGGCCGATCCACCATCCGGCGCCCGGCTTTTCGGATATCGTCGCCTCGGACGAGATCATGGAGACCGGCATCAAGGTGATCGATTTAATGACGCCCTATGTGCGGGGCGGCAAAATCGGCCTTTTCGGCGGCGCCGGCGTCGGCAAAACCGTTCTGATCATGGAGCTGATCCGCAACATCGCCTTCGAGCACGACGGGTACTCCGTATTCGCCGGCGTGGGCGAACGGTCCCGCGAGGGCAATGAATTATATAATGAAATGATGCAGTCCGGCGTCCTGCAGAAGACGGCCCTTGTTTTCGGGCAGATGAACGAGACGGCGGGCGCCCGGCTGCGCGTTCCTCTTGTCGGCCTCACGATGGCCGAATACTTCCGCGAGTGCTCCCATAAGGACGCGCTTTTGTTCATCGACAACATCTTCCGCTTCTCCCAGGCCGGCTCCGAGGTCTCGGCCCTGCTGGGCCGGATGCCTTCCGCCGTCGGCTATCAGCCGACCCTCGCCAGTGAAATGGGAAAGCTGCAGGAACGCATCGTCTCCACCAGCAACGGGTCCATCACATCGGTTCAGGCGGTCTACGTTCCCGCGGACGATCTGACGGACCCGGCGCCAGCCACCACTTTTACGCATCTGGACGCGACGACGGTCCTCTCCCGGAAGATCGTGGAGCTTGGCATCTATCCCGCCGTCGATCCGCTGGAATCCTCCTCGCGGATGCTGAGCGAGGATTTCGTCGGCGAACGCCACTACCGCGTCGCGAAAGAAGTGCAGCGCATTCTGCAGAAATACAACGAACTGCTTGACATCATCGCGATTCTCGGCATGGAGGAGCTGTCCGAGGAGGATAAGACGACGGTCAAGCGCGCGCGGCGCGTGCAGCGGTTCCTGAGCCAGCCGTTCCATGTCGCCGAGAGTTTCACCGGCGCGAAGGGCGTCTACGTGCCTCTTGAAAAAACCATTGCCGGCGTCGAGGACATCCTGAGCGGCAGCTGCGACGATATCGCGGAATCCCATTTTATGATGTGCGGCACGATCGACGACGTGTACGCCCGGGCCAAACAGCAGGGAGCCGCGGCATGAGCGGAGCGGTTAAGCAAAGCGGTACGGTCCGGCAAAGCGGAACAACCCTGCAGAACGGAACAGCCATGCAGAACGGAACGTCCCTGCAAAGCGGAATGACCCTGCAAATCGTAACCCCGAAGGGATCGCAGCCGGAGGTACTCTGCGATTCTGTTCATCTGACCATCAGGGACGACGCCTCCGGCCGCGGGGGCGGCCTCTACGGCATCCGCCCCGGCCATACGAAATCCCTGTTTTCGCTGGATCAGGGGCCGATCGAGGCCTTCCGCGCCGGCAAACCCGTCCTGTCCGGAACCGGCGGGGCCGGATTCGCGACCGTAGACAACAATC
>CAYUPA010000315.1:0-2034 GCA_964446565.1 uncultured Lachnospiraceae bacterium | reverse complement strand
CAAACAACACGGTTCCGCTCTGCACCTTATGGGCCTTCTTTCCGACGGCGGCGTACACAGCCACAACACGCATCTCTACGGCCTGCTGCAGCTGGCAAAGCAAAGCGGCCTCGATAAGGTGTATGTGCACTGCTATCTGGACGGACGCGACACGCCGCCCTCTTCCGGCCTGCAGTACGTTAAGGAGCTTGAGGAAAAAATGAGGGAAATCGGCGTCGGCAAAATCGCGACCGTACACGGAAGGTACTACGCGATGGACCGCGACAGCCGCTGGGACCGCGAACAAAAGGCGTACGCCGCGCTGGTCTTCGGCGCGGGCGAGGAGGCTTCGTCCGGCGAGGAGGCCGTTTCACGTTCTTACGCGAAGGGAACCTACGACGAATTCGTTCTTCCAACCGTGAGTTTGGAAAATGGGGCGCCCGTCGCGACGATTCAGGAGAACGATTCCGTCATTTTCTATAATTTCCGCCCGGACCGCGCAAGACAGCTGACGCGAATTTTCTGCGACCCGGAGTTTGCCGGGTTCGAGCGGCCCTGTTTCCCGGTCAAATTCGTCTGCTTTACCGATTATGACGCGACGATCCCCAATAAGGAAGTCGCCTTTGCGAAGGAAAAACTGGACAATATCTTCGGCGAGTACATTTCCTCCAGGGGACTGACGCAGCTGCGCCTCGCGGAAACGGAAAAATACGCGCATGTGACGTTTTTCTTTAACGGCGGCGTCGAGAAGCCCTATAAGGGCGAGGACCGCATTCTGGTGCCGTCCCCGAAGGTCGCGACCTACGATCTGCAGCCGGAGATGAGCGCGTATACCGTCTGTGACAGATTGGTGGAGGCGATTCATTCCCGAAAGTACGACGTGATCGTTATCAACTTCGCCAACCCTGATATGGTCGGGCATACCGGTATTTTCGAGGCGGCGGTCAAGGCGGTCGAGGCGGTGGACAGCTGCGTCGGCCGGGCGGTCGAGGCGCTTCTTTCCGAGGATGGACAGCTGTTCCTGTGCGCTGATCATGGAAACTGCGAACAGCTGCAGGATTATGAGACCGGCGAACCCTTCACCGCGCATACGACCAATCCGGTTCCGTTCGCGATTGTAAACGCCGGCGAGGGGATTGGGATTCGCGAGGGCGGACGCCTTGCCGACATCGCGCCGACGCTTTTGGATATGATGGGCCTCGATCAGCCCGCGGAGATGACGGGACGGTCCCTGCTGGTGCGCGCAAATCCGCAAAAGTAAGAACCAGCGCAGACCCGCAAACTCAATAAGTCTGCGCAAATCCGCAAACCAAAATCAGCGCGAATCCGCAAACTTAAATCTTCGCGAATCCGCAAACTTAAACTTGGGCGAATCCGCAAACCAAAACCTGTGTGAATCCGTAAACTTAAAAAAATCTTGAAAAAGGATGGAATATCTGATAGAATTGAGAACGTTGTGAAATGCAAAACGCCGATTGCAAAGAACTGGTGAGAAGGAGGTGCAAATATGGCAAAGTGTGATATCTGTCAGAAGGGCGCTCATTTTGGGATCAAGGTCAGTCACTCCCACAGGAGGTCGAACCGGATGTGGAAACCGAATATACGTACCGTTAAGGCCATTGTAAACGGTGCTCCGAAAACCCTTCATGTATGCGCCAGCTGCCTCAGGTCGAATAAAGTGACCCGCGCATAAGAGTTTATCTGGTTTTTGTACAAGAATGGTACAAGAATGCCACAGAACGTCATGTCCTGTGGCTATTTACATCGAGGAGCCGCTGTGCGGTTTCAAAGTTGAGGAGGATTTAAAATGAACGATACTTTGTGTGCCATCGCGAAACGCAGTTCAACCCGTGGATATACGGAGGAGAAGCTTACAAAAGAGGAACTGGACATTTTGATCAGGGCGGGTCTGCAGGCTCCGACGGCCGCGAACCGGCAGGAGGTTCATTTTACGGTCGTAAAAGGCGATCACCCGATTCTTAAGGAAATCGAAGATGAAAAAAATGCGGAAAGAGACATCAATCCGCCGCACAATTTCTATTTTGAAGCGCCAAC
>CAYUPA010000314.1:0-2036 GCA_964446565.1 uncultured Lachnospiraceae bacterium | reverse complement strand
CGTCGACCGGGGCGGGCTGGTCGGACAGGACGGGGAAACGCATCAGGGCATCTATGATCTTGCGTTTTTGACGCATATCCCGAATCTCACGGTAATGGCGCCCGCCTCGGCGGGCGAACTCGAGGAGATGCTGCGCCTTGCCGTTTCGTGGCATCGCCCCTGCGCCATCCGGTACGCGCGCGCGCAGATCAGCGAAACGGATTTTTCGGACGAGCCGGTGCAGTGGGGAAAGAGCGCGGTTCTAAAAGAAGGAAAGGATGTCGCGGTCCTCGCGCTTGGCGACTGCGTTGAAATGGCGGTGGAGGCATGGGCGCTTCTTCAAAAAGAAGGCATCGGGATCACGGTGATGAACGCCCGCTTCGCCTCGCCTCTCGACCGGGAGCGGATTCAGTCGCTTGCCGCCTCCCATTCGGTATTGATCACGGTCGAGGATCATATCGATACCGGCGGATTCGGGATGCAGGTCGCGGCGCAGGCTGCGGGCCTCTGCACCATACGCCGGATTGCCATTCCGGACCAGTTTGTGCCGCAGGGGGACCGCGCCGATTTGCTCGGGCGTTTCGGCATCAGCGCGGAGGGAATCCGGCGCTGCGTTCTGGACGCCCTTGGCGAAACGAAACCGCGGGAGGTATGAGACGGACCGATGCCGTATAAAACTGTATTATTGATGCCGAATGAGGAAAAGGACGAGGATTTCAGACTGACAAGGCGGCTTTGTCTTTTTTTGCGGGCCCGGGGCTGCAGGGTCTTCGCGCCGGAGGCCGTCTGCCGCGCCGTAAAGGACAGCGCCCTGCGCCCTCTCCGTGAGGCGGACCTTGAAACGGTTGAGCTTGTCCTTCCGCTTGGCGGCGACGGCACGATTCTCGCCTCGCTCCGCAAACTGCGATACCGCTCCATTCCGTTTCTCGGGATCAATCTCGGGCATCTCGGTTTTCTTGCGGAGGTGGAGCCGGGCGGGGCGGAGGAGGCGCTTACGCGGGTCTTATCCGGCGACTTCCATATCGAAAGGCGCATCCTGCTCTCCGGCGCGGTCGTAAGAAAAGACGGGACGGCTATCCCGCGGGCCACGCAGCCGGCGGAGAGCCGACGGGCGGAGACAATCCCGCAGGCGGCAGTCCCGCGGATGGGGACAGTTCCGCAGCGGACGGCCGTCCCGCAGCCGGAGACAGTCTCGTTTACAGGATTCAACGACGTTGTGATCAGCCGGCAGACACGCTCGCCGATGCCGAATCTCGGCGTCTATATCAACGAACAGTATATCGATTCCTATCTGGCGGACGGTCTGATCGTCTGCACGCCCACAGGCTCGACCGCCTACAACCTGTCGGCCGGCGGGCCGATTCTGGCGCCGACGGCGCAGAATCTCGTCATTACGCCGATCTGTCCGCATTCCCTGAACGTCCGCTCCATCGTTGTTTCCGAGAACGACTGGATTACGATCCATATCGGCGTGGGGAAAAATGAGTGCGAACGCGCGGAGCCGGTTCTGATGAGCGTGGACGGACAGGAATACTACCAGCTGTTTTCAGGGGATTCGGTCCGCGTAAAGCGCGCGGAGGAAACGGTGCAGATTGTTAAGATTCATGAAAATACATTTTATCAGACACTAAAAAAGAAGCTGTTTTAGCGGGAACAGAATGGGGGCAGAGGGATGAAACAGAACCGGCAGGCAGCCATTTTGCAGCTGATTTCACAGCACGAAATCGCAACGCAGGAAGAGCTTGCAAGGCGCCTGGTCGAGGCCGGATTCCCCGTGACGCAGGCGACGGTATCGAGGGATATCCGCGATCTTCGCCTTGTCAAGGTCGTGGAAGAGGCCGGAAAACCGCATTACGCGGTCAAGCCGTATGGACAGGAGGACAACCTGAACGCGTCCCGGTTTATCACCGTGCTGCAGGAAGGGTATACGAGCGCGGCCTGCGCAGGCAATATTCTCGTAGTCAAAACAGTCTCCGGCATGGCGATGGCGGTCGCGGCCGCCCTCGACAGTCTGGGCCTTCCGGAGATCGTGGGTTCGATTGCGGGCGACGATACGA
>CAYUPA010000313.1:0-2086 GCA_964446565.1 uncultured Lachnospiraceae bacterium | reverse complement strand
GGCGGTGCTCGATGAGGTTCCGCTGGACGGGACGGCGCAGTATGCCATGAAACTGATGAGCGGACGGCCTGTGGATGCGTTCGTGCGCGAAGAGCCGGAATCGGTGCTGGACGCGGCCCTTTTCTTTGAAAAGGCCGGTTTTGTGAAGGAGGCGCGGGCGATTCTTGAAGACTGCGCGGAACCGTCGCTCAATCTTCGGTTCCACTTGCAGGCGCTCGGCGGCGCGAAGGCGGAGGGAGACGATCTGTCCCGGAATCTGCCGAACCGTCTGGAGGACATCGCCTGCCTTTCGTGCGGCGACTGGCGCGCGCAGTATATGCTGGGCTGTCTCTACTACGATAAGGAAAATTACGAAGCGGCTGCCGCAGCCTGGGAGAAGTCGAAGGAGGCGAAGGCGGATTATGGCTATATAAGGAGAAATCTCGCGCTGGCCTACTATGATCATCTCGGCAGGCGGGACCGGGCCCTTCCGTATATGCGGGAGGCCGTAAAGCTCGCGCCGCAGAATCCACGTCTCGTGTATGAGCTGATGCAGATTGAAAAGGAAGAAAACCTTCCCCTTGCGGATCGCATCGCGACGACGGATCGCTTCAGCGAACAGGTGGTACGGCGCGACGACGCGTGGCTCGATGCCGCGATTCTGCGGATTCTGCGCGGCGACTATAAAGAAGCCGAAAAAATGCTGCTTTCGAAGACATTTCATATCTACGAGGGCGGCGAAGGAAAATTGACCAAATACCATCGCTGGCTGCATGTGCTGATGGCGGACGAGGCCATCCGGGCAGGAAAGTATGAGGAAGCCGCGAAGGCGCTTAAAGGGGCGCGCGTGTATCCGGCAGGCTATGGAGAAGGAACAGGCTTTCTTCCGCAGGACGCAAACGTCCATTATACAGCGGGAATCCTTTGCGAGAGGACCGGACAGCGGGAGGAGGCGCTTCGCTGCTACAGCCTTGCTGAGAGCGAGCCGGAACTCGTGAATGAGATTCTTTTCTTCACAGGTCTGTGCGAAGAGAAACTCGGGCATAAGGAAAGGGCGGAGCGTCATTACCGTATGCTGCTTTCGGAGGGTGAGGAGTACGCCGCGAATCCGGACCGTTACGGCTATTTCGGAGTCGGCATGGAAAGCCCGCTGCCGTTTGAAAGCGATATTCGCAGGAACAATATGCTGAAAGCACACCTGTATAAAATGCTCGCCTGCCGCGGTTTGCGCGAAATGGCCGCCTGCGAGGGCGAGAAGCGCGCTATCGAGGCGCTGGAGCCTGACTATCCGCTGCTTGTGATCCTGAAGAAGCTGCAAATTGTATAAAAAGCCGCCGCATACCGAATAAAAAGCCGCAAACCGTTTAAGAAGCTGCAAATCGTGTAAAAAGCTGTAAATTGTATGAAAAGCCTTCGGGCGGGAAAAAGGAAAGGAGATTCAAATGGGAGAGCAATGGTCAAAAGAAAGAGCGTGGGACTGGTATAACCGCGAACCCTGGATTCGCGGCTGCAATTTCATGGGCAGCGACTGCGTAAACCGGATCGATCAGTGGCAGGAGATGGGATTTGAAAAGAGACTGGAAACCGCCGACCGGGAGCTGAAACTGGCGGCCGATACCGGGTTTAATTCCGTGCGCATGATTCTGTCCTATCTGGTGTGGCGCGAGGATCATGACGGCTTCATGGAGCGGTTTGAGCGGTATCTTGCGACCGCTTACAAATACGGCATCCGGCCGATGATCGTTTTCGGCAACGACTGTCTGACGCCGAAAGGAAATCCCTATTGCGAGGACCGGCAGAAATTAGGCGAACAGCCTTTCGACTGGGGATATCACGGCGCCCGCAAACAGTCCCAGCACAGCACGCTGAATCAGGAACCGGGCTACAGCTTTCTCGACGATCCGGAGGAAGCGAAGAAAGTCTACCGCTGGGTGGGCGAGATTCTGCAAAAATACCGCAGTGACCCGCGGATTCTGATTTGGGACCTGTACAACGAGCCGGGCAACGCCAAAAGAGACGAGCTGACAATGCCGCATCTGAAACGGTTTTATGAAACAGCCCGCGAAGTGGACCCGATTCAGCCCGTTACCTCCTGTGTCTGGCGCAT
>CAYUPA010000312.1:0-2099 GCA_964446565.1 uncultured Lachnospiraceae bacterium | reverse complement strand
CAGCGTTTTTACATACGTTCCCTCCGTATCCGGCCCGCCCGGCAGCGTCTGCAGATGCAGATAACAAAGGCCGTAGGGCAGAGTTCCCCGTAACGGCAGACATAGCAGCGGCTTCTCATCCAGCAGCACCTCCGCCCGCATCGCATCCGTGTCGTAGCGAACCGTCAGATCAACCCAGTCTTCGCTGAAAATCAACGTCTGATCGGCCTCTATGGACAACGCCGCAAAATGCTTGATGAATTCATCCTGCGGATTGTACCAGCAGTCCGCAAGCGAAAGACGGATGCCCCGTCCCCGCCGTTTCAGCCGCACCGTAACGCGGCCTTTCCGCGATGCGGGGAAATTCCAGACCGCGCCCTCTGCCGCGCTAAACAGCCGGCTGTCCTCCTGTGTGGAGAAAAACAGCGCTTCCTCATAAATTCCGTCAGGGTCGGGCAGCAAGACCGGGCCATTGGTCCGGTTCCACGCGCAGTGGCCGGAAAACCCCCGGAAGTTCCCCGACAGGCTTTTCAGGTACGACTGCGTGCTTAAGTTCCCAAGACCCCTGCGGAAATCCTCGCGCCGCTCCTTCTCATAGAGCCAGTTGACATCGAAAATAACCATCCGTCGGGATACGGGATGCTGTCCATAGGATACGAGCACCTTTCCCTCCGGCAGTTCGACCGCTTCAAACTGGTGTACGCTCTTATCGTGACAGCTGTCCCCTCCCAGAGAACGGAAATCCGGACGGTTGCGCGCATCCTCAAGCCCTACCTCCCGGAATCCTCGCCATGTTGTCCCGTCGTCTTCCGAAACGGCGGCATGATTGACGCTCCGGTTGGTAAACACATCCTCCCCGCCGCCTTCAATCTCGAATTTCTCTAACGGCGGCACCGCCTTCGTAAGGTCCTGTTCCGGCAAAGGCCGGGTATTATTCCAAAGGACGAGGAGCCGTCCGTCCGACAGCCGGTATAAAAGCGGCATGGTCAGGGTTCCGTTAAAGATCGAGGGCCTGGGTTCCGTCCATGTATCGCCTCCGTCCGCGGATTCATACTGGTAAAATACGTTCTGGCTGGTCCGGGCCAAAAGCAGCAGCCGCCCGTCCGAGAGTTCGGCTACGGTCGGCTCGCAGGACGGATTCTTCCATCGGACTCCCTGATGCGGCCAGCCGATCTCCGGCACGGGCACAGACAGAAGGTGCCGCACCTGCCAGTTTTGCCCTTCATCATCGGAAAACAAGACGACGGGATTCAAATATGAGTTATTCGAACCGGCGCAAACCCATCTTCTGCGGGTGCGCAGCAAAATGGGCTGCCGCACCCCGGTAATATTCTCGTCGCTGATCTTTCGCCAGACGGGGCTTACGTCGTCAGGGTCCTTTCCGATCACCGCGTAAACGCCCCGCATATTCATTTCCGGCTGCAAGGGCCACGTATGATTTATTTTCCCGGCCCAATAAACGGTCGTCACCGTGAGGTATTCGTCCCGCTTCTCATTAAAAACGGATTCTCCAAGCGCCTCTTCTCTGGCAAGATGCCGTTTCCAGCTCAGACCGCCGTCACAGGATTCCAGATAGACCCTCCGGCCCCTTTCGGACTGGCGCTCTTTTTCCACGCCGTAACAGCGCAGCCTGCCGTCACGCAGTACGCAGAGCGAGCGCAGCGCTTCTGTCGGCGGGACCGCTACGACGCGAGGGGCGTAAAATTCATTGAGCAGCGTCAGATCTTCCTGCGTCATGCGCCTCCTGATTCGTTCTACAGTATTCATAGGATTCCGGACCCCTTCTTGTAATATTCAAAATACTTTTATAGTATAGCCTTTTTATTTATAGAAATCAAGATTTATTTTTTATTTTCTTTCGTTTTTGTTAAAAATGACGGGGCCTGAGTTTTCGGGTTTTGCCATGTAAATCATTGACAAGCCGAAACCGGTACGCTATAATTTTAAAATCATCACCATTTATGAGGGAACTTATCAGTCTTTTTAGCGCAAAATGGGAAATTCTGGTTCCGGTTTATCCGGGGTAGGAAGGAAGTACAGAATGGATAAAAAGTTTTTGCTGACATACGACGGTATGCAGAAGATGGAACAGGAGCTCAATGATCTGAAAACAAATAAGC
>CAYUPA010000311.1:0-2105 GCA_964446565.1 uncultured Lachnospiraceae bacterium | reverse complement strand
TCCCGGATTTTTGCCAGCAGACTGGCCGCTGTGTCCGGCAGAATCCGCTGTCCGAGAAACGCGAGGCCAATCGCCACGCCGGCCTGCGGAATCAGGGCAAGCCCCATATAATTCCGGATTTCCGGCCGGACGTGGAGCGCAAGGCAGCTAAGGTACGTCCCCAGATATTTTCCGATGATGCGGACCACAAAATAGCAGACGCCGATAAGGCCGACCGAGGTCAGCGCCTTCAAGTTCAGATTCATGCCGGATACCACGAAAAACAGGGACATGATCGGCGGCGTAAAGTTATTGATCTGCCGAAACAGCTTTTTATCCTTCGTGAGATTGATGTACACCGCGCCGAAAACCATGCAGGACAGAAGCGGCGAAATGTTGACGGCGCCGCACAGGCCGGTCAGCCCCATCAGCATGGCGATCGCGAGAATCAGCCGGTTGTCACGGCTTCTCGCGGGAATCAGGAGACGGCTTAGAAAATAGCCGCAGAACACGCCGAGGGCAATCGCGAGAATGTTATAGCCGACCGGAATCAGAATATCCGGCGCGCTGATATGCCCGGCCGCAAGCCCGTTAATCACCGCCGTGACGATGCTGAAAGCCAGCAGACAGACAACGTCGTCCAGCGCCACAATCTGCAGAAGGGTGTTTACAAATTCGCCTTTCGCCTTGTACTGGTTGATCGTCATCATCGTGCTCGCCGGCGCGGTCGCGGTCGCGATCGCGCCCAGAATGAGCGCGAACCCCCAGTCGAGGCGGAAGCACACCCGCACCATCAGCGTCACCAGAACGCCTGCCAGGAGCGACTCGCTGACCGTAATGATGATAATCTTTTTCCCTGTACGCCGCAGCACTTCTTTCTTAAAAAACTTGCCGACGCCGAACGCGATAAAGGCCAGCGCGACATCGCTGATGAAACTCATATTCGAAATCATGCGCTGCGGGATACAGCGCAGACAGTAGGGGCCGATCAGAATACCCGCGAGAATATAGCCGCTCACTTTCGGCATATTCAGCGTATTGGTCAGCCGCGTCATGACAAACCCCGCGAAAAGAATCATCGAAAGAACCAGAATCACCTCGGTCTCCGGACTCATCTTTTCCAGAATATCGACCATCTGCATGTTCATTCCCTCCTGTCCCGCGGCGGGACGGCCGTGAAAGGCCCGCCTTTTTCAAATCGCGAAACGGCGTCTGCTGCGCCCGTAATATACGGAATGCGGATGAGGCGGCGTCCTTCTTCGTTTCGAAGGCGCTCCATCACGCCGTCCGGAATGCCGCTGTGAAGCCCGTGATCGATCCACACAACGCGCATCCCCGCATCAAGCGCCCCTATGCCGTCGCAGAGCGGATGATCGCCGATAAAGACCGCCTCGTCCGCCGAAAGCCGCATTTTCGCAAGCGCAATCCGAAAGATTTCGGGGTCCGGTTTTTCAATCCCGACGTCTCCGGATATAACGACCGTCTCAAAATATCCGGCAAGCCCCGAGGTATGAAGCTTTCCCCACTGGGTTGCGCTGGCGCCGTTTGAGACTATGCCCAGACGGTAGCGCCCGGAAAGTTCTCGAAGCACAGCCTCCGATTCCGGATAGCGGTAGACTACTTTTTGTACAAAAAGCGCCCACTGCCCGGCAAAATCGCCCGCGCCGCACCCGAAGGCCTCCATCAGCGGCCGGTAGGCCGCCCCGGGACTGCCGTAGCCGTGCCGGTCGAGACGAATCATCTCCTCCGCGAGCCGCTCTGTGCGCACCGGGTCCTTCGTATACCGGGACACCAGATCATACGCAAAGGCGCGGTAGGTTTTCTCCCTGTCCAGAAGCGTCAGATCCAAATCAAACAAAACCGCCTGTATCATAAAATTTCCTCTTTCTTCGGCGACGCCCGTGTATCCTTCCGGCGTCCGGGTTTCATTATAGCACGGTTTTGACGGAAAGGGAAGCGTCCGCGGCCATACGGTCCACAATCTTACGAAATCCTCTCACGGTCTTACGCGATCCCGCGCAAAGCGCCGAAATTCCGGTTTATCCGGATTTGGAAACGGGCCTTGAAAGCGCGATTCTGAAAGGATCGAAACCAAAAAAACAGGAACCCGGTCATGGATTGATCCT
>CAYUPA010000310.1:0-2112 GCA_964446565.1 uncultured Lachnospiraceae bacterium | reverse complement strand
GCCGTGTCTGCTTCAGAGAGTTAGCCTACAAGGGCCAGATTCCCGGTGTTAAGAAGGCCAGCTGGTAAACTGGAAAACGAGTAAAAAAGGAGGTCATTTCCATGACGATGAGCGATCCTATTGCCGATATGCTGACCCGTATCAGAAACGCCAATACTGCCAGACATGATACGGTCGATGTGCCGGCGTCCAGGATGAAGCAGGCGATTGCGGACATCCTGCTCAGGGAAGGCTATATAAAAAAGTACGATTTGATCGCGGATGGTAATTTCAGTACGATACGCATTACGATGAAGTACGGCAAGGGCAAAGGCGAGAGAATCATTTCCGGCATCAAGCGGATTTCCAAGCCCGGTCTCAGGGTTTACGCCGGCAGAGACGAACTGCCGAAGGTACTGGGCGGCCTTGGAATCGCGATTATCTCGACAAACAAAGGTATTGTTACCGATAAAGAAGCGCGCGCTTTGAACGTCGGTGGCGAAGTTCTGGCGTTTGTCTGGTAAAGACAGGGAGGGATAGCGATGTCTCGAATCGGGAAAATGCCTGTGAAGATTCCGGCCGGCGTCGAGGTCCGGATTGCGGAGGAGAATCTGGTCACCGTAAAAGGACCGAAGGGTACGATCGAAAAGCAGATGCCGCAGGGGCTTACGATCCGTCAGGAAGAGAACGAAATCATTGTCACGCGGCCTAACGACTTAAAGAAATTCAAATCACTGCACGGTTTAACGAGAAGCCTGATTCACAATATGGTGACGGGCGTTACCGAAGGCTATGAGAAAACGCTCGAGGTCAACGGCGTAGGATACGGAGCGCAGAAACAGGGCAATAAGCTGATATTGACCCTTGGATATTCCCATCCGGTCGAGATGACGGACCCGGAGGGAATCGAGACCGCAGTGGACGGAACCAACAAGATCATGGTCCGCGGGATCGATAAGGAGAAGGTCGGACAGTATGCGGCCGAGATCCGCTTTAAGAGGCCGCCGGAACCCTATAAGGGCAAAGGCATCAAGTACGCCGATGAAGTTATCCGCCGCAAGGAAGGCAAGACCGGTAAATAAGGCAAAGGGGTGAACAGAACACATGGTAAGCAAGCCGTCTAAAAAAGCGAATCGTTTGCAGAAGCATTACAGAATGCGCAAGGACTTAAGCGGAACCGCCAGTCGCCCCCGCCTCTCGGTATTTCGCAGCAATCTTCACATGTACGCGCAGATTATTGACGACGTAAAGGGATGTACGTTAGTTTCCGCTTCCACCGTCGATAAGGAAATCAGGTCGCAGGTTGAAAAGACCGGAACCGTCGAGGCCGCGAAAGCCGTCGGCGAACTGGTCGCGAAGCGCGCCGTCGAAAAGGGCATCACGCAGGTGGTCTTCGACCGCGGCGGATTTCTGTATCACGGCAGGGTTCAGGCTCTTGCGGAGGCCGCCCGAGAGGCCGGTTTGGAATTCTAAGAGGAGGCAGGATATGAAAAAAGATAAAATCGATCCCTCTGCGTTAGAGGAACTGGAGTCCAAGGTCGTGACCATCAAACGCGTAACCAAGGTCGTAAAGGGCGGCCGGAACATGCGGTTTACGGCGCTGGTTGTCGTTGGCGACAAAAACGGCCACGTAGGCTTTGGACTGGGGAAATCCACGGAAATTCCGGACGCGATCCGAAAGGGCGAGGAAGCCGCCAAGAAAAAGATGATTCTCGTGCCGCGCACGGATGCGGACTCGATTCCCTACGATCAGATCGGGAATTTCGGCAGCGCCTCCGTCCTTCTGAAGAACGCACCCGAAGGCACGGGCATTATCGCCGGCGGTCCGGCCCGCATCGTGCTTGAGCTGAGCGGCGTGCGCAATGTCCGGACCAAGTCTTTAGGCTCCAACAACAAAAACAATGTGGTTGCGGCGACAATGGAAGGTTTAAAGAGCCTCAAGTCTCCGGAGCAGGTCGCCAGAATGCGCGGCAAGTCCGTTAACGATATTCTCGCATAAGGAGGACTCAAAAGTGGCGAAACTGCAAATAACACTGACAAAGTCCACGATCGGAGAGATACCGAAGCAGCGCCCGACCGCGCGGGCTTTGGGCCTGACAAATATGCACAAGACGGAGGTCATCCCGGATAACG
>CAYUPA010000309.1:1058-2115 GCA_964446565.1 uncultured Lachnospiraceae bacterium | reverse complement strand
CAGGATTTAACGGCTGTGAAGCAGTATTTTATGCAAAAAGACGGGAAATAACTTTCGAAAAATCAGTATTTACGCGGATTTCAGCGATAGGAAATCTAAAATTGCGACCAGTTTGCGACCAATCAGGAGTACACGTTCGAACAAGGGCATCGACAGTTAAAAAATCTGCCGATGCTTTTATTTATGCCGCACTCAATCAATCATCATATCCTGAAAGGAAAGAAGGCACTCTGTCTTTCACAAAATGATTGCCCCTTTTGAACGGTATGATGCAGAGAATATGACTTTGTTCCAAAAGATTGAAATCATCGCCGCTGGAAAACCCTGTATCCTATTGCAGCGCTCTGCCCGCATCCTCACTGCACCATTCGCTCCTGCTTTTCAATGACAAGTTTCGTGTAGATAACGGCCGCGCAGATCACGAAACATGACAGACCAGAAAGTAGCTGCTGTCCGTACATGGGGATTCCAAAAACCATATTCCCGTTCCTCTGCACAGCCTCAAGAATGCGCCCTCCCGCCAGAGAGGCAAGAAATCCGAGCGTACCGCAGATGCTCTGGCGAATCGCAAGCGCCTGCACAAAATAGTTCTCCTGCACATAACTGTACGTCATGTTAAAGGAATTCTGGTTGGAGCCGGCCAGGCTCATATTGTACAGAATCGTAAATATGACGATACACCACCGGGTTTGCCGGGAGGAAAACATATTGACCGCGAACGCGGCGGCGGCGATGGCAAGGGCAACCCGGAACCCTTTGGCATACGAGGTTTTGTCGGAATACCGGCCAAACGCCCTGGATATCAAAAGGCGCGCCAGACTGGCGGCCATGTTGATGAGCTGAACCGCGCCGACGCTGAAAAGCAAATCCTTGGTTTTGAAAGTTCCGAGAAATCCATAGGTCAGACTGCGGCCGATTTCCCACAGCGCGCAGAGAAAAATCACATGGACATAGTTCGCGTTGCCCAGCGTGTTCTGAAAGACCTGTTTCGCGCTGCTCTTTTGGCGGGGTGCCGGGTCCGTCCCGGTCCTGTCCGGAGCGGCGTTTTTGATCAGGA
>CAYUPA010000309.1:0-1048 GCA_964446565.1 uncultured Lachnospiraceae bacterium | reverse complement strand
GAAAGACCTGTTTCGCGCCGCTCTTTTGGCGGGCCGCCCGGGCCTTCCCTGTCCGCTTTCGCGGTGCGGCAGCGTCTTGCGATGAGACGGCATCCTGCGGCAAGCCAGCATCCTGCGACAGGCCGGCATCCTGCCGGCGGGGTGCCGGGTCCGTCCCGGTCCTGTCCGGAGCGGCGTTTTTGATCAGGAGAATGCTGATGAAATTACAGACATTCAGAATCAGCATCACCAGCGCGATGAAAAGAAAGCCGCCGGCAAGATTTCCGGATTTTTCATACGAATCGAGGATATACCCCATGAAAAGAGAAAACACGATGCCGCCCGCGAGAGAAATCATTTCCTTAACCGCGGAATATTCGCCGCGCTTTCGGGGATCGACGTAAGAATTCCCCCATCGAAAGCAAAGCGACGTTATCAGATACTGCGAGATATACGCCAGCAAAATGCAGACGACGATAAGCGCCGTACGCACGGAACGGTTCGCCGGTACAAACGGAATCAGATACACGCAGAGAAAAAACAGCTGACCGAGCGTGCCAAACAGAAGAACCGTCCGTTTTACATTTTTCAGGTGCGCCATCAGGAGAAGGCTTAGCAGCTGAAACAAAAAGGAAAACGTAATCAGGGACGAAATGATGCCGATCACGGAATCGCGGATGCCGATATAGGTCAGCACCTTCGCAAGAAAGGCGTCCGTCACAAGGATGCTGCTGAAATACTCAAATGTGCACTGCGCGGCGTACGCTTTCCGCGACCGTTTATAGTCCGCGGATTGGAAAACATTCTGATTCATGGAATCCCCCTGGGCGGCGCTTCTTCGCGTTACGCCTCGTAATCCGTGCTTAAAAGCAGCACGCTGTCCGGGCTCATGGAAAGCTCCACCCTGTCCGTATAGTACTCCGCCGTGAGAACCGCGTTATGATCCGCGTCGAGCGTGTAGAGCCGCAAAGGCGTCTTTTCGAGCCCGTCAAACCGGACCGGAAAATGCTTTTGCACGCCTTTTTTCTCTTGCTCGTAATAGGCACGCCTCAGGGACATATTCCCCTCC
>CAYUPA010000308.1:0-2117 GCA_964446565.1 uncultured Lachnospiraceae bacterium | reverse complement strand
CCCGAATACGTTCCGAAATAGCTGTCAATTACATCGCCTCCGTCGTACATCTTGACCACAAGGCAGTCGATAATCTGCTGTTCCGCCTCCTCGTTTTCTTTTTTGCTGAAAGGGACAAGCAGCTGATCCAGTCTGCCGTAGTTTACGAACTGAAAGCTCTCGATGAGCAGAGAAAGATGCGCAAACCAGATCAGCTGCGCCGCCTGCCAGAATGTCTCCGGCGGATCGTATGCGATGCTCCGGCAGTTCTGCGCGATCTGCCTAAGCTCCTCCTGACGGCTTCCGCCCGCCTGCCGCGCACACTGCGAAGCATAGTCCGCATAGCGCAGAATCAGCCTTGACAGACCTCCGTACGCGCGGATGACCGCCCTTTGGAAGGCAGCCTTATCCGGGTCCTGCTGCGTCTTCATGCTTCTGTACGCGCGGTCGAGTATTCCCCTGATTCCGCCCTTCAAAATAACTCCGTAATCCGGCGTAAAATGGCCTCCGGTCTTCATCTGCTCATTCTTTCCGAAAAGCGCGATGTCCGCCTCGTTGATACAGTCCGGAAGGGCAAAAATGCTCATATCCGACTTGTTTTTTTCCTCCCCGCGGTGGCCGAAAACCGTCCTCGAGCCGACAATCAACTCATCCTCGCCAATATACAGCGGCATGTAGTCCAGTATTCTGCACAGCGCCTCCGCTTTCCTCTCCGGCAGACTTATGGGAAGGCCGGCCGTCGACCACTCTGGCTTTACCGCGATACGCGCCTCCTTGTGCTTTACCGAGAGCATATCCCTTTTTAATCTTTCCGTCCGTGTCATCCTTATCCCTCCATTATCCTTTTACGGGCAGGTTTCTTGCTGAAAACAGGGCGCGGAAACGGTCCATCTGCTCCCGGTCCGGTCCATGATCCAGCACCGCCGGCCTAAGCCCGATCTGCCGGTATTTCTCGCTCCCCATCCTGTGATAGGGCATCAGCGTAACCCTCTCAATCCCGCAAAGTCCCGCGAGAAAATCCGCCATTTGGGAAAACGCCTCTTCCGACTGGTTGTATCCGGGAATCACCGGAATCCGAATCCAGACGGACGCCCCTTCTTCCGTAAGCCTTTTCAGATTCTCCAAAATAAGACGGTTGCTCTTCCCCGTCGCCTCAATATGCGTTTTCTCATCAAAGCCCTTGAGATCATATAAAAATTTCTGTGTACAGTCCAGCAGACTCCGGTACGTTTCCCACGGCGCCATGCCGCAGGTATCCACGCAGACACGGATTCCGTTCCAGTTCAGCAGCTTTGCCGCTTCCAGCAGCGCCTCCGCCTGCAGAGCGGGTTCCCCGCCCGAAAACGTAACGCCGCCGCTCTCCCGGTAATAGGGCCGGTCCTTCTGCGCCTCGGCAAGCACCTGCTCCGGCTCCATCTCAAACCCGCAGACGGACAGCGCCTGCGCGGGACATGCCGCAACGCACCGGCCGCACAGGCTGCACGCGGAAAAATCCACCTCATGGCCGCCTCCTTTCGGAAAACGGTGCAGGCTGTGCGGGCATACATCGGCGCACAGGCCGCAGCCGATGCATTTTTCATCCAGATACCGAAGCTGGAAGCGGCCGGAAAGCCCTTCCGGGTTATGACACCATTTGCAGCGAAGCGGACAGCCCTTCAGGAAGAAGGTCGTCCGGATTCCGGGACCGTCATGCACGCAGAAACGCTGAATATCAAAGAGCCTGAGTTTCGTTTTTTTCTCTGCCGTCATCTTCCAAACTCCGTCTTCTCCGCCAATGTAAAAACCTTAAAATGTAATTATGTTTATCCGGCATATATGGATAAATATTGAAAACCGCCACAACTTTTCAGGCATTTTATATGATCTTTTGCTTTTTGGCAAGCATAACATAATTATGTTTAAATGTCAACAGAGACAATGTGAGTGGGAAGGAATTTATGCTGGGAAATTCTCGCGCAAACAGGAAATGCCGCCCAAGTCCTGAACAGCTGAGCGGCATTTTTGTTTAGCTTTTTAAGGGCCAACCGTCTATCGGCAGTTTCCTTTTTTCTTTGTCATTATACTCCAAAATGAGGAAGCAGCGGAGCAGGAGACCCACGAATTCCGAATATTGGAAAAGATTGTGGGAGCGCGGGGTT
>CAYUPA010000307.1:0-2166 GCA_964446565.1 uncultured Lachnospiraceae bacterium | reverse complement strand
GATTCAAATCCAAGTAACACAAACTTCCCGCAAAGCCGACAGAACCTGTGCGCAATTCGTCGCGCCGTAGGGTTCTGTCACTCTGCCATTTCCATTTTAGGGGCTATCCCTCTCTGCCGATTTACAGTTCCACCAGATTTTTTGAAGCGCAAACCACGCATAAATACAAGCGCTCTACTTCTCCGTTGCGACCAGCCTGTGACAAGGAGGCGCATTTTCAAATTGTCAAAAATTATCTTGTATCGCTTAGTATTACTTTATCAAAAATATAGCGGCGGGTCAACCCCGTTGCCGTTGCTCGGCAAAAAACAGATCGCGTCTGTTCTTTTTGACGATTATAGCATATTTTTCAGGAAAAATTCCATAGAAATACAGGCGGATCATGATACAATGTGATTATAAATTAGAATTGAAAGGTGGAACGCTCAAAATGACACAATCCCATGCGAATCCCGACGCCTGTAAAAGGAGCCAGCCATGAAAACCGATCATTCCTATTTTGACGTATTTTATCAGCCGGGCGAAAACCCCGTCTTTTGCTACAGGACCGGCCTTGCCGTGTATGAAGAAACGCTTGTAAACGGCGTGCTCGTAAGTTCCGGCTACAACGCGTCCGGATACCCTTTAAATGTGCTTAACGCCCAGCCGACACGGCTCAATCACAGGCTGTTCAGCGAGCCGTCGTCGTTCAATCTGGAACTCGACGGGCAGAGCATTGACTACGGACTCCGGTTCGCGGACTTTTCCGCCAGAAGAAGCGGCGACAGGCTGGAGGCTGTTCTGACGCTCGAAAGCAGCATAAAGCCCGTACGGCTTCGGATCCATACCCTGCTTGACGGCACACAGATGTTCACGCGCTCTATTGAGATTGAAAACCTCTCCGACGTTCCGATGAATCTGAGCCGGATTTCTCTTATCGCCGGCGGACTTGAAACGATGGACAAGGCCCAGCTCACGGATGAGCGGGATCCCGCGAAGTTCTATTCCGCGGGATATTTCGATAACGAAGTCTGGGGCCGGGAGGGCGAATTTTCGTGGCATGCGCTGCCTCCGCAGACACTATCGGTCGACACGCGGTTTCATCGCGAAAGGTATCGCCATCCGTTTTTCATGCTGCGAAACAATGTGACGGGAACCCTGTTCTTTTCACAGATCGCCTTTAGCGGCGGGTGCAGGTTCAGCGTCGATTACAATGCGAATGTCGAGCGGAACTCTTCGAACATCGCCTTTAAGGCCGAGATAATCGGACACAACCCGCTTGCTGTGATCGGCGCAAAAGAAACTTTTGCGCTGCCCGAGGTATATATGGGGGTCGTCAGCGGAGGCCTTGACGATGCCGTCAACGAGATGCACGCGCATACGAGAAAATCGGTTCTGTGCCTGCCCGAGGCCGACGCGTCCGCCTGCCTTGTCGGCTCAGGAATGGGCGCCGAACATGACATGTCCGTCGAAACGACAAAAGCGTTCATACGGCAGTTTGCCGAAATGGGCGCTGAGGTATTCATCATCGACGCCGGATGGCAGTGCCCGCCGTCCCACGCCGGGGACTGGTTTTCCTATAACGGGAGAAACGTGCCCGACGGCGGCCGCTACCCCAACGGAATTTCCGAACTTTCCGATTACTGCCATGAACACGGGATGAAATTCGGCTTATGGGCGGAAATCGAACGTGTTGGCGAAAAGTCGCCTGTTTTTCGTGATCACCCGGAATGGAGATCCCGCGACATTTACGGCGGCAGAAGCGGCGGGTACCTTGATTTTTCCAACCCGGAGGCCGCCGAATGGGCTGAAAACGAACTTGCCAGGTTCATAACCGAATATAGGCTTGACTTGCTTCGGGTCGACTACAACGTGAGCGCGGCAGAATATTTCGCGATGCGGGATATAAGCGGCGCGGGAATTCGTGAATGTATCCAGATACGGCATTTCCAGGCGGTCTATAAAATGTACCGGAACCTCAAAAAACGTTTCCCGGACGTGATATTTGAGAACTGTGCCGGCGGCGGCGGAAGGACGGACCTTGGGATGCTCAAAGCCTTCAATCACACCTGGGTATCCGACTGGCAGAAAGCGCCGCGTTCCGCAGCGATCACGAACGGCATGACGATGGTCATCCCTCCGGAAAGGGTGGACAGGCTGTTTGCCGGCATGGGCTGTCATATGTAC
>CAYUPA010000306.1:0-2185 GCA_964446565.1 uncultured Lachnospiraceae bacterium | reverse complement strand
GCTCAGGTTCGCGGCGCGGCGCTTCGCCTCATGCCTGCAAAAGGAGTCCGGATCGAATGACCGCTTGAAACCGCGGTGAAAACGGTGTAAGATAGTTTCATTCTTACTGGGAGGCGCTGCCATGGCTTTTGACGGAATCACAACCTGTGCGGTCGTCCGGGAACTTCGGGATCTGCTCCCTGACGGCCGCATCGATAAAATCTATCAGCCGGACGCCGATACGGTCGTCCTTGGCATTCGAAACGCGGGACGAAGCGTCCGGCTCCTTATGACGGCGCAGGCGCGCTGTCCGCGTCTGCATCTGACGGAGGAGCGTCCTGAGAACCCGCTTACGCCGCCGATGTTCTGTATGCTGCTGCGCAAGCACATAGCGGGCGGCCGCATCACGGGGATTTCGCAGTACCAAATGGACCGCATCGTCACACTGTCTGTCGAAGCCGTAAACGAAATGGGCGACCGGGTGGAAAAGCGCCTGATTCTGGAAATGATGGGCAGGCACAGCAATCTGTTTCTCCTCGACGAACAGGGCGTGATCGTGGACGCCATCCGCCATGTCACACCGGCGATGAGCTCCGTCCGCACCGTCCTGCCGGGCCTTCCGTATTCGCTTCCGACGCATAATTCAAAACAAAATCCGCTGGATATTCTGGATGAGGAGGCCCTCTTCCGTACGCTCAGCCTTGCGCCGGGGCCCGTCGGAGAGTCGATCTGCCGGTCTCTGAACGGCATCAGCCCCTTCATGGCGGGCGAAATTCTCTTCCGGGCGGGCATCGATGAACGGGAAACGGTCTCCCTTTTACCGGAGGACGCGCGCAAACGCCTTTACGAGGCCTTCCGCTCCGTCTTTTCCGAGCTTACGCGGATGGATTTCTGCTACCGCATCTTCGTAAACGGCGGCCGAATGGAGGAATTCGCCGTGCTCCCGTCCCGCAGGATGGAAGGGGCGGACTTCCTGTCTTTTGAAACGGTTTCCTCTCTCCTCGACGCGTTCTATCAGAAACAGGACCGTCAGAACCGGATTCAGCAGAAAGCGCAGGACCTGCGCCGTCTTATCGCAACGAATCTGGACCGGGCCCGCCGGAAGGAAGCGCTGCAGGAAAAGCAGCTCGCGGACGCGGAGAACCGGGAGAATGACCGTCTCGCGGGCGAACTGATCACCGCCAACATCTACCAGCTGACAAAGGGCATGACCGAGGCCGTTCTGCCGAATTTTTACGAGGAGGATACGCCGCCCGTCACGGTCCGCCTCGACGCGGACAAGACGCCCGCTCAGAACGCGCAGCGCTATTTCAGCCGCTATAACAAGGCGAAACGCGCCGAGGTCGCCCTGCGCGTCCAGCTTGCCTCCACCCGGGAGGAGATCGAGTATCTGGAGAGCGTCGAGGCCGCCCTCGCCCTTTCCGAGCAGGAGAAAGACCTTGAAACTCTCCGTCTGGAACTGCACGAAGCCGGCTATATCCGCCGCCTGCGCGGCCCCAAAAAGCCCGCTCCCGCCTCCAAACCGCTCTCGTTTACGACATCCGAGGGCGTCCGGATTCAAATTGGAAAGAACAACCTGCAGAACGACCAGCTGACCTTCCGCGCCGCGGCTCCGGACGATCTCTGGCTGCATGTAAAGAACATCCCCGGCTCGCATACGATCCTCTTTGTCGCCGGGCTCAAAGAGGGGACCGACTACACGGAGGCAAGCATCCGGGAGGCCGCCGTATTCGCCGCCGCCCATTCAAAGGCAGCGGGAAGCAGCAGCGTTCCGGTCGATTACACGCAGCGGCGCTATGTAAAAAAGCCGGCCGGCGCGCGACCCGGTTTTGTGGTCTACACCCATCAGAAAACCCTTTACGTCACGCCGTAATCAAAAAACCCTCTGCGTCACGCCGTAAAAAAGGCCGGCGGGGCGGCCTGTACAATTTCTTCCACGTACCGGCGGGCCGCCCGGATGCCGTCGATTGCCGCCGAAAGAATGCCCCCGGCGTACCCCGCGCCCTCGCCGATGGGATACAGGCCCGCGGCCTCGCTCATAAGAGTTTCCGGACTGCGCAGAATCCGCACAGGGGAGGAGGTTCTCGTCTCCATGCCGGTCAGAATCGCGTCCGCTCTGTCGAACCCTTCGATATCCCTTGAAAACGCGCGAATTCCTTCCGCAAGAGCCTCCGCCATGAAATCCGGCAGAATTTCATGTAGATCG
>CAYUPA010000305.1:0-2189 GCA_964446565.1 uncultured Lachnospiraceae bacterium | reverse complement strand
AACGCAACCCATTGCATTTACTCTGACTTATTTGCATTTACTTTGACAATTGACCTTTTACTTTTTAGGATTAGTAAAACCGGCCGTGAACCGAATCACGCCGGTTGACTTTCCGCAGGAAATCTCTATAATGATATCAATTCAAAAATGCCGGCGCGAAGGACGCGCCGGACGCATTCTACCCTACAGTCAGGACTGATTTTATGACACCTTGCATCGTCCGCAATCTCCGCATAGGAGAAGGCCGCCCCAAAATCTGTGTGCCCCTTGTCGGCGCCGCCGTCCCGCAGCTGCGGGACCAGGCTGAAGAAGCCAAAAAAGCCGCCCCCGATCTTATCGAGTGGCGGGCCGACTTCTTTGAATCCGTTCGCAGCCCGGATTCTCTGCGGACGGCCTGCGCCGCTCTGCGCGCGGTTTTGCAGGATACGCCGCTGCTTTTTACATTCCGGACACAAAAAGAAGGCGGCGCGGGAGACCTTTCGCAAACCGAATACCTCGATCTTCTCCGTTTCGCCGCCCGCGCCCTTCCGGTCGATCTGATCGACATCGAACTCCTTGCTGGAGGAGACGCGATTTCCGACATGATTGCACTCTGCCACGAGAGGGGCGTCTCCGTCGTCGTGTCGAATCATGAGTTTACGAAGACGCCCTCCTCCGAAACAATGTTCGCAAGGCTTGCCCAAATGGCTTCTCTCGGCTGCGACATTGTAAAGCTCGCCGTAATGCCCGAATCACCTTCCGACGTCCTGCGCCTTCTCAGCGTTACGGAACGCTTTCACAGGGAGGCTTCCTGTCCTGTCGTTACAATGTCGATGGGAGCGCTTGGGCGGATCAGCCGCCTCTGCGGGGCGCTGACCGGGTCCGCCATAACCTTCGGCACCGCCAGCGCGGCCTCGGCGCCCGGGCAGATTCCCGTCGGACAACTGCGGGAGTTTCTTACGGCGCTGGAGTAGGGCCTGCCGGCATTATGCAGGACCGCGGCGATCCCTCGCCCGCCGGGGCTTCCACCCCATCCCTCTCGCTTTCCTGTTCCCGCCTGCGTTCGCGGGGCAGGGCCGCGATCGGGCCGATTTTACCGCAGAATGAAATACTGTTCATACCACAGCAGGAACGAATAGACCGTATAAATTTTGCGGGCATAACCCGCCTTTTTCTGATAATGCGCGTCGAGCCATCCCAGAATCGTTTTTGTATCGAAGAATTCTTCCGTGAAATCCTGCAGGAAACAGGAACGGACTTTTTCGTAGTACTTTTCCTCCGTGAGCCAGACGCGAAACGGCACCAGAAAGCCCAGCTTTTTCCGGTTGGCCCAGTTGAGGGGAATATGGGACTGCGCCGCCCTGCGAAAGGCGCGCTTCGTCTCGCGGCCCTCAACCGCGTACTTCGTGTCGATCGAGCGCGCGAGCTTCCAGACCTCGCGGTCCAGATAGGGAACGCGCAGCTCCAGTGAATGCGCCATCGTCATTTTATCCGCCTTCAGCAGAATGTCGTTGGGAAGCCACAGATGCATGTCCAGATACATCTTTTTTCGAATCTCGTCGCAGTCCTTCACCTGCTCAAAATAAGGACGAGTTACATCCTGATACCGCATCGGACTGCGGTACGGCGCCGTAAGAACCGCGTCCGCCTCGTCGTTATCCATGATGAAGGCCTGTCCGATGTACGCGTCCTCGAGCGTCTTCACATTCCGTTGCAAAAAGGCCTGCCCCTTAAAAGACGGCAGTCTGGACGCCGTATTCGCAAGCGCCCTGCGCAGCCCCGCCGGCACGACTTTCTTATAGAGATTGCCCTCGGGGCTTGGAATGTAGGTATCGTACCCGCCGAACATTTCGTCCGCCCCTTCGCCGCTTAACACGACCTTCACATCCCTGGAGGCAAGCTGTGCCAGATAGTACAGCGGCACGGCGGACAGATTGGCGTGCGGCTCGTCCGAGTGGTACTGCACAGCCGGCAGCGCGTCAAAAAATTCGTCGGCCGTTATTTCCCTGCTCTGATTGGTCATGTGCAGGACGTCGCACAATTCCCGGGAATACTGCGTTTCATCGAAGCCGCCGACCTCGAAGCCGACCGTATAGGTCTTCATCGGCCTGACGGTGGAAGCGATATAGCTCGAATCCACGCCGCCGGACAGGAAGGCGCCCACCTCCACGTCGCTGATCTGGTGGTATTCGACCGAATCAAGCACCGTT
>CAYUPA010000304.1:0-2260 GCA_964446565.1 uncultured Lachnospiraceae bacterium | reverse complement strand
GGCTCTCGAAGAACTGACCCATGTAAAGGCTGAGATTACCGTTTCAAATGAAGGCGCGCAGATCGCGAATGGGAAGATTCGAGCAAAGGTCACAAATGCGGGAAAACTGATTTTTTTGAATCAAAGGGATGACGTTTTGCTTGAAGAGTTTGTTCGAAATAGAGAAGATATCCATGATCCGAAATGCAGCGCGCTTGATCTGGAGGCTCGGGAATTTCGACCTATTCTCGGAGGCGATTTTTCCGTAACTGTCCGATTTGAATCCGATCCGAAGGAAAAGCTTTTCGGCATGGGGCAGTATCAGCAGCCGATGATGGACCTTAAGGGCTGCGAACTCGAACTCGCGCATCGAAACTCTCAGGCGAGCGTTCCGTTTGTGCTTTCTTCAAAGGGCTATGGGTTTCTCTGGAACAATCCAGCGATCGGTACGGTGACTTTCGGAAAGAATTGTACCTCATGGCGTTCCAACTCGACAAAAGTCGTTGATTACTGGATCACCGCAGGGGACGCGCCCGCGGAAATTGAGGAACAGTACGCGGATGTGACGGGAAAAGTCCCCATGATGCCGGATTGGGCGATGGGCTTCTGGCAGTGTAAGCTTCGCTATCAGACGCAGGAGGAGCTCCTCTCCGTCGCAAGGGAATATAAACGCAGGGGACTGCCGATTTCTGTGATTGTCATTGATTTCTTTCACTGGCCTCTCGAGGGCGAATGGCGCTTTGATCCTGAATATTGGCCGGATCCTGAGGCTATGGTCGCTGAACTGAAAGAGATGGGCATCGAACTGATGGTTTCCATCTGGCCGACCGTTGATCATCAGTCGTCCAATTACCGCGAAATGCGTGAGCGCGGTCTTCTCATCAATGTAGAGCGCGGATATCCTGTCGGACTTCACTGCATTGCCGATACATTGCATTTTGACGCTACGAACCCGGAGGCACGGGAATTTGTGTGGCGCAAGGTAAAAAAGAACTATTACGAAAAAGGGATTCATATATTCTGGCTGGACGAAGCGGAACCCGAGTATTCATATTATGATTTTGACAATTACCGATACAGTCTTGGTCCGAACGTTCAAATTGGCAACATTTTCCCGAAATGCTACGCACAGACATTTTATGAAGGGCTCGCCGCGGAAGGACAGCGCAGCATTTTAAATCTGATTCGCTGTGCGTGGGCGGGGTCTCAAAAGTATGGCGCGCTTGTCTGGTCGGGCGATATTCATTCCAGTTTTGAGAGTATGCGTAACCAGTTTGCCGCGGGTCTTAATATTGGCATTGCGGGAATCCCCTGGTGGACAACGGATATCGGGGGATTCCATGGAGGCGATTCGCGCGACGAAAATTTCCGGGAACTTTTCGCGCGCTGGTTCCAGTATGGCACATTTTGCCCGGTTATGCGGCTGCATGGAGACCGTGACCCGCATTCGGCGCCAATAGGCGGCTCCGGCGGCGGACGTATGGGTTCCGGAGGGCCCAACGAAGTCTGGTCATACGGCGATACAATCTATGAAATGTGTAAAACATACATGGAACTGCGTGAGCGCCTGCGGCCATATATTTCGGAAATCATGAAAGAAGCGCACGAGAAGGGAACGCCGGTTATGCGGCCGATGTTTTACGAATTCCCGGATGATCCGGCATGTTGGGACGATTTGGAGCAATACATGTTTGGCGGTAAAATTCTCGTCTCTCCCGTCATGGCGGCCGGCGCCGTTGAAAAAGACGTCTACCTTCCGGAAGGCATCTGGTATGACGCATGGACGGGAAAGACGGTTCAGGGCGGGCGTACCGTCACGGCGCCGGCGCCTCTTACCAAAATACCGGTCTTTGTAAACGACAGAACAGTCCTTCAGTACTTTAAGAGGTAAGAACCGCCGCAAAATAATTTATAATTTATTTTTACGACAATTCCAGGGCAGGAATCCGGAGAGCAGCATTACGATCAGCTGTTCTCCGGATTTTTGTGGTGCGCCCGTCGGCGCGCGGTTCTCCTGTTCCCGCTCGCCTGTTCCCGTTTACCTGCCGAGCGCGACCTTGCAGCTTTTCCTGTAGCATCCAACCCCGTATTTCAATATTTTCCTGACTCTGGTGTACTTGAAAGCGTCCATATATCTGCGCTCATCGATCTGCCTTACGGCATCCCGACAGGCTCCGTCCAAATCTCCGTCTTCCGCGTATTTCATCTCGATGACGATGCCCGTTTCCCCGTCCTCCGATTTCGCCAGGATGTCCGCGAACCCGCCTCCCGCTTCGCGGTT
>CAYUPA010000303.1:0-2301 GCA_964446565.1 uncultured Lachnospiraceae bacterium | reverse complement strand
AAGCTCCTCCACCGGACCGTAAGGCAGAAGAATCTGCGCCGGTCCCACGATGACCGGCGACTGGGTCGCCTCCGCCGCGGCAATGACGCCTCTTGCATACTCCAGATTCACCGTGTTGAACAGTCCGACCGCCCTGTGCTGCTTCCGCGCGGGAATCAGCACGTCATTCAAGTTGACCAGCATTTTGTCTCTCCAATCTTTTTCTTTTGCCTGCCACGGCTTCCGCCGCAGGCTGTCATGGCTTCCGCCGCAGGCTGCCTTATTTGCGGGCCGAAAGCCGTTTTCCTTTTCCGCCGTAAACCGTGCATTTTCTTATTCGCGTTTGGCCCAGCCCGCCTCGATGCGGGACAGCAGCTCGTCAAGGGGTTTCAGCCCGCCGAGCGCGTCATAGGCGGTAAGGCACGCGGCGCCCGCCGCCGCCGCAAGCTGCACCGACCGTTCAAGGCTCCCGCCCTCCAGCGCGGACGTTAAAAACGCGGCGATACAGCTGTCGCCCGCGCCGGTCGCCGAGAGGATTTTCTCCGGGACGTAGGCTTTCTCGAACCCTTCTTTACCGGCCCAGGCCGCGGCGTCAAGGCCGAAACGGCCGCCGATTTCCAACAGCTTCGCCTCGTCCGCCGTCCGGTAATAAATGCCCGCCGCGCCGCATTTAATCATAAGCACTTTGGCGCCAAGGGCCATGCAGCGTTCGGCAAGAGGACGCACATCCTTTTCAATGTCCAGCGTTTCCGTGATATCCGTGCCCGCGGCCCGCTCCTGCCACTGCTGAAAGCGGTTCCGGTCCAGCATGAAGCAAAGCTCCTCCACACTCGGCAGGAAAAAATCCACCGAGGGAAGAACCCTTTCAATGACGGTATCCCAATGCACGCCGGCCGCTTCGGAATCCGCGTCGATACTGGAAAAATCCAGCGAGGCCGCGGCGCCCGCCTGTTTCACCCTCTGATAAAGGCGGATCAGCTCTTCCCCGTCGTTTTCGTAGAACCTGCGCATGGTGGGAGGATAGCCAAAATGGAACAGCGCCGCTTCCCGCAGCGCCGCATCCGGAATATCGGCGGCGCAGAAAGTATCGTTGGCTCCGGGATAATACAGGAAAATGCGGTCGACGCCCGGCACCGCCAGCACGATGGTATACGAGGTGGATTCCCCTTCGGACAGCCTCATGCCCGCGTCCGCGCCCCGTTCGCGCAGCATCTCGAGCAGAATCTTTCCGAAAGCGTCGTTTCCGATTTTGCCCATCAAAGACACATCCGCTCCGAAAAACTTCATGGCGAGACCCGTGTTCACCACGACCCCGCCGGCGTTCAGCTGCACGGCCTCCGTGCGGATCAGTCTGCCGGGGCGCAGGACATCCTGAATATCCGCGGCTTTTTTCCCGGAAAAGACCGGCGTAATGTCAAGGCAAAGATGGCCTGCGACAATCACTTTTTTCTTCATTCCCGGCTCTCCCTCAGGCGTCCCGCGCATCCGGCGCGGCAGGGTACTCGTTGCAGAGCAGGCGGTACGGCGGCTCGTCTTCCTCGATTTCAGGGAAGCGGCCAAGCGGCGTCTCGAAGCGGTTGTCCTGATTGTCATCGTTGCACTGGCTGACCTCGCCCAACAGAACGGGACCGCTTCCCTCTTCCACCGCAAAATCATGATACAGCCTCTGTGTGACAAAGAGGCTCTCTCCGGGCGTAAGACGAATCTGTGTTCCCGCCGGCACCACGCGGCATCTTCCGTCGGTGTGCACCGTAACATCCGACGAGTAATCGACGGACTCATCCGGAAGGGAATTATAAACCCGAATCAGCACATTGCCGCCGCCGCGGTTGATGATATCCTCCGTCTTAAACCAGTGAAAATGATTGGCGGCCCGCTGGCCTTCCTTCAAATAAAGCAGTTTTTCCGCATAGACCTTGGGATACTGCGCCGCGCGGCCTCGGCAGCCGTTGCGCAGCGTAATCAGGGAAAAGCCCAGCCTGTCGAAATCGCCCTGCCCAAAATCGGTAATATCCCAGCCGAGCATACAGTCCCGAACTTCGTCATATTCAAGACCCAGATTCTTCCACTGCTGCGGCGTAAAACCGCAGAACGGCGGCAGATAGCAGCGGTATTTCCCGCACATGGCCTCCATTTCGCGCAGCGCCTCGTTAATTTTCGAACGCTTCATACAAGCCCTCCTTTTGGGGGAAGCCGACCGGGCCGGCCGCCTGTGTAAAGGCGGCCGGTTTTGTTTTTGTGTCGGTTCCTAATGTTTTGTTGATTCCTTATGTTTGTTGTTTCCTTTTGTTGTTTCCTTTTGTTGTTTCCTTTTGTTGTTTC
>CAYUPA010000302.1:0-2307 GCA_964446565.1 uncultured Lachnospiraceae bacterium | reverse complement strand
GTTCCTGGTTTTTCTTTGCAGAGTCAGATTCGGCTTCTATTTTACAATTTGAAGATGAGACGCGTCAAGATGCAGCGTAAATCTTAAGATTTTACCTGTCATAAATAAATTCCCAAAACAAAATCCCACACTGGGATTTGCCTTGGGAATTTACCGTGGTTTTTCAGGATGAGCACCGTGCCGCCCCGCCTCTTTCAGAACTGAAACCTCCTGTGCGTATAATGCTGTATGAGTTCGATGCCGGCCTCCACATCTTTCCTGGATATAACGGAACACTTGCTGTGCGCATAGCGGTCCACAATCGCGATGCCGGCCACCCGGACGCCGCTTCCGGATAGGTTCATGCTGCCCGCGTCCGTACCGCCCCGGTCCATCACGCCGCGCTGGTACGGAATATTATGTTCTTCGCAGCAGGACAGCATCTCGTTTACGAGATACTCATCCATCATGGCGCTGGGATCGCCGAGGGTCACGCTGACGCCCTCGCCCACCGCGTTGCATCCTTCAAGATCACATGGATAAAAATGATCCGGCGTCACATCGACGGAGATTCCGATATCCGGCTTCAGCCGGGCCGCCGCCGTGGCCGCGCCGCGGCATCCAACCTCTTCCTGTACGGAGAAAACAAAATAGACGTCGTTCGGTCCCCGGTCCGTATTGCGCTTCATGGCCTCAACCAACATATAGCAGCCCGCGCGGTCGTCAAAGGTTTTCGCGCTGATGCGGTCGTTCTGCAGCTCATAATACGGCCCGATAAAACCGCAGTAGTCACCGGTCTTCACATACTTTTCCGCGTCGTCCTTCGTTGTGCATCCGATATCGATATACAGCTTGCCGCAGTCGTTCTTCACTTCTTCAATATTTCCGTTGCAGCCTACGACGCCGATCGTTCCGTTCTGGAATATCACCTGATCGTTATACAGAGCGGAGGTCCAGACCCAGCCGACGCGCAGGACCCGAAGCCTGCCGTCGTTTTCGATCTTTTTCACCTGGAGGCCGACTTCGTCCATGTGCGCCGAAAGCATGATCCGTTTGCCCGTTCCGCTGCCGCGCTGCAGCGCAATCAGGTTGCCCAGCGCGTCCACATAGTATTCGTCCGCATACTCCCTGATTTCCCGCAGCAGAATTTCGCGAACCCTGCTTTCGCGGCCGGAAACGCCCCACGTCTGTGTCAGTTCCTTTAACAGCTCATAATCCGCCATTTTCTGTCTCCTTTTCGCCAAGACTTGCTTTCGCGACCCAGCGGGTCTGATTCATCAGAGGATGATGAAGATGGATCGCGCCGGTCGGGCACTCCATGACACAGCATCCGCAATACCAGCATTCGTCAGGGTACGCGGGAACAGGATGCCGTCCCTTTTCGCCGGGAAGCATGACATCGATCATGCACGCCTCCATACAGCGGCCGCAGCCTGTGCACTTATCCTCGTCGAAACGAAGCGGGCTGGACGGCGGCGTAACTCTGAAGGAAAATTCATGTTCCATGTTCATTGTACCGCTTCCTCCGCCTTTTCCTCGATGTAGTCCGCATTGTATTTTTCATAGTTTTCCTTGACGTCGCCTGCGTAGGTCAGGGGAACCTCCCGGCGCAGGACCTTCTTTCCGTCCTGCCGGATGCAGATGAACGGAGCCTGCGGCCCGCCGTCCCCGTCCGTCCGGTAAAACTGCAGCATCCCGCAGGACTGCCTGCGCGCAAGACAGGCCCTTAGAATCAGCTGCGACACCGTCAGGATATCAAAGACTTCGAGAAGGCGCGTAAGCTCGTGGGGATTCGCCGCGAAACACCGCGGCTCCGCGTCCGTTTCATAGCTTTCAAGCAGTTTGACGCCGGAAAGCAGAAGTTCGTCCCTCTTCTGTTCGCCGCAGTAATTCTGCATCGCCTTGGCGACGGCCTCGTTCAGCTCCTTCCAGCCCATACCGTTCGCGGGGTCCGCGAAAAGCGGCGCGTAAACCCGTTCGATTTCGCTCTCGATCTGCGCCGCGTCGGGACGGACACATTCGCCCTGTTCCGCCGCGAAGGACGCCGCCTTGCGGCCCGCGTAGGAACCGGTTGCCGCCGCGTGCCCGTAGCAGTCGGAGGCAAAGAGGGCGTCGCCGGCCACAAACAGGCCGTCCAGATTCGTCATCAGGTTCCAGTCGTTCATGAAGCCGCCCGGAAGGCCGAAAAGCTGCCGCTCCCGGGGCAGAAACTCCGCGCTCGTCCACCCCGCGCCGTAGCACTGCAGAACGTCGCGCTCCGGATCGAACCCCCGTTCCATGAAGTTCTGATATACAGGCACCTGCGTCTTTCCTTCCTGACCGACCATC
>CAYUPA010000301.1:0-2318 GCA_964446565.1 uncultured Lachnospiraceae bacterium | reverse complement strand
GTTCCAGTTCCTTCAGCCAGCTTGTAAGGAAACCGCCTGTTCCGCAGGCAAAATCCGCCATCTTTTCGCCGATCCGGGGCTTGATCATCTTTGCCATAAAGTCAGTGACGGCGCGAGGTGTGTAAAACTCCCCGGAGGAACCGGCGCTTTGCAATTCCTTCAGGATACTTTCGTAAATTTCCCCGAAGGCATGGATTTCCCGGTAATCGCTCAGGTCCGGTTCATCAATGATGTTGATTACCTGTCGCAGAAGGACGCCGTCTTTCATATAGTTGTTGGCGTCTTCAAATACTGATTTGACGATGGATTTCTTAATGGAAGTATCCGGTGCCGCTTTAACACCTTCCACCGTGGAGCCATCCGGCAATTTTACATCCTGTCCCTTTAGTACGGGAAAGAGAATGTTATTCACGAAGTTCAGCAAACGGTCTCCTGTCATGGCCGAGCCGCTTTTATCGTCATATGCCCAGTTCTGCCACCGGCATATGTCCGGAATGACGGATTCATAATGCGGATCATCAATTTCCCAGTCTTCTTCCTTTGCGGCATAAACTTTCAAAAAGAGCATCCACGCGATTTGCTCTATGCGCTGCGCGTCGCCGTTGATCCCGGCGTCATTGCGCATAATGTCACGGATTCGTTTAACAAAATTGGAAAGGTTACTCATTTCTACGCCGCCTTATACAGTTCGTCTTCCAGTGCCTTGACTGCCGCCAGATACTTGTCCATCCCCCCAAACTGCCTGACGATTCGGGATGGCGTGCCGATCCTGGTAAACGGGTCTAATTTCAAGACAGCAGTCTTTTCGATTTCATAAATTCCCATGTTCATATATTTGTCAAGAAGCGCCTCGAGAACCAGCCTTGCGTAGCCGCTGAACCGGTTGAAAAAATCCCGTTTTTTCACATTATCCGCGCGTTCTTTGCGCGTAAGGGGCTTCTGGCCGTATGCCACATGGCAGATGAAATCAAAATCGTCTACGTCGGTCATGTTCTGATCTTCCTTCAGCTGGTCGAGGTCAATTCCCTGTTCTCTTAGGAGGTCTTTGATTTCCTCCTTCTTGTCGGAAGCCGACCATGTGCGGATGAAATTGTCCAAAGAAGCATACTTCCCGACGATATTGGATTTCGTATAATCAATGATATCCTCACAGCGCAGCAGTTTCCCGTTGGAATCATAAACGGAAACAATCTTCCCAATGATTTCAACCCGGCAGCCGTCCGCCGTGACGATTGGCTTCGTATGAGAAAGAACCGGAGGCCCCGGAGGAACCGGCGGCTGCGGGGGATCGGGAACATCAGGATTTTGGGCCGCCGGCAGATAATTCGGATCGGTTTCAATCGGGCCGTCCCACTCCGGATCGGCAAACAGGCGGGTCACGTTGCGGAAATCCATGACGACAAAATGCGTTTTTCCATCCTGCTCACGCAGCCTTGTGCCGCGGCCGATGATCTGTTTAAACTCGGTCATGGAACCGATCATTTCATCCAATACGATCAGCTTCGTCATTTTGCAGTCCGCGCCGGTAGACAGAAGCTTGGAAGTCGTGGCAATTACCGGATAGGGCGAGGAGACCGAGATAAAATAATCCAGCTTGCTCTTGCCGTAGGTGTCGGAGCCGGTAATGCGGACAACATAATCCGGATTTTTCTGACACATATCGGCATTCAGATTGGAAAGGGCCGTTCTCATGCGCTCCGCGTGGTCCTCATTGGCACAGAAGACAATGGTTTTCTGCATTCTGCCGGTACTTTTTAAGTAGTCTGTGATCTCCTGAGCGACTTCCTGCACCCGGTCTTCGAGGATAATATTGTAATCGTAATCGCTGTTGGTATAGATGCGATCCTCGATGGGCACTCCGTTCTTATCGCACTGTCCTGCAAAAGGCCGCCAGCCCTCTCCGATATTCGTTTTGATATTGATAACCCGGAAAGGCGCGAGGAACCCATCGTCGATCCCTTCCCTGAGGCTGTAGGAATAGACAGGTTCGCCAAAATAATCGGTATTGGATACATATTTGGTCTCTTTGGGAGTGGCCGTCATGCCGATCTGTGTCGCGGAAGAAAAATATTCCAGGATCCGGCGCCAGTTGCTTTCTTTTTTTGCCGAACCGCGATGGCACTCGTCAACAATGACCAGATCAAAAAAATTTTTCCGGAACAGGGTTTCAAACCGGTTTACGATTTCTTCTTCGCCGTCCTCACTCTCTTCATCGCCGTTTCCGGCGAGCTGCTGGTACAAAGAGAAATAGACTTCATGAGATGTAATGGCCGCAGGATCGTCTTTGGCAAAATTGATCTTGTGAATTGTTTTCTCCA
>CAYUPA010000300.1:0-2320 GCA_964446565.1 uncultured Lachnospiraceae bacterium | reverse complement strand
GCATATCGCAGGGTTCCTCGTCCCTGTCGCGTCCCTTCGAACGGGCGCACTTTGACGCGTATGGAGAGAGAAGCGTCTCTTCCATTTCCTCAAGCTGTTCACGCAGCCACGCCATGTCTTCGCCTCCTCGAACAAATTTTTGCGGTGATTCCAGTTCGCTGTCCCGTATTACACCATGTTCCAGAAATCATCGCTGCCATGCCGCGCGAGGCGGCGGGTCCGGTCCGTTTCCTTTTCGATTTCCAGCCGGCAGGCGCTTCGATACGGACAGTTCCCGCAGACGGCCTCGCCGTTGTCCCGCACGACGGGCCGCGGCGCCATGAAGCCGTCCGCAATGGCCTCCGAAAGCGAGGCGATCTTCCCGCGGGTAAATCGCAGAAGCCGTTCAAACTGCTCCTCATCCGCAACCGAAGAGACCGAATAAAAGCCGCCGTCCTTTTTGAGCTGCGCGGGAACGACGACCGATCCGCTCTCGATCTCCGAATCCATGCGGTACGCGACCCGCGCGTCCTTAAGCAGAAGACCGTCAAGCCGCGCGCTCTTAAGGATTTTCCGCTGCCGGTCCTGGTCCGAAGCCTCAGGCGTCTCCTCCTTTTGCAGCACCGGCGTCAGGTGAAAGTAAAAGATGCCGGCGGGCTTCGCGTTCCCGCGGGCGCTCTGATAGGCGTCCAGATAAACCGGAAGCTGCAGTTTCAGTCCCTCGTAAACGTCCCACAGGTTCCATTCCGTCTGTCCCGTCTTGTAATCCAGAATCCGCACATAATCGATTCCGTCCTCATTCAGGATATCGATGCGGTCGATTTTTCCCATGAGATGAAGCGCGCGTCCGTCCGCCAGCGGAACCGTGAGCGCCGGTGCGTCGGCCTTGCCGTCCCCGAAGGTCCACTCAAAGAATTCCGGGCGAAATTCGCCTTTTTCCAGCTGCTTCTTCAGAATCCGGACCGCGCGCACCGCCGTTTTTTTCAGCTTGTTCCAGTAATATTCATATCGTCTGCTGGCCTTATACTGCGAAAACTCCCCGCTGTGCTCGTCCATCAGGTTTCCGATCCGCCCTTCGATTTCCTCATCGGGCAGAGGCAGGATGTTCTTTAGATATGCGCCCGCCTCCTGCAGAACGGCGTGCAGTACGTTGCCGTCATCGAGGGGCCGCACGTCCAGAATCTCCCGTTCCCGCAGGTCCAGCCCGTAGCGCAGAAAATATTCGAACGGACAGCTTGCGTACTGCTCAAGCTGGGTTACGCTGACCGGACGGCGCGAAAGATCAAGCAGGTCCCAGAGTGCCCCCGGCTCCAGCTTTTCCTCCGGCGCCCTGTCGGAAGGGGCCGTTTCAAGGAGACGGACCTCCCGTAAAAAGCCGTGATCCGAGAGCCATTTGCTCACCGTCGCTGCTTCTTCGTTTTTATACCGTCCCTGCGCCAGCTGATCCAGCATCTTCCGCGCGCCGCTCTCCCCCGCCGCGCCGGAATCCGCGCGCCGGGCCAGGGAGGACGGGTTCATCAGGCTTTGTCTTGTAAACAGCTCTTCCAGCCGCCGCAGATACCGGGACGGACGCTGGCTGCGGCCCTGTCCGTCCCCGGTGCTGAAGCTGAAGCTGACCAGGTGTGTCGCCTTGGCAAGCGCCGAATAGAGCAAAAACTCCTGCTCCGCGATCCGCAGGGCCTGATCGGAGGCCATCTCATGCACGGCGGCCTTCTTCCTTCGCTCCACGTCTGTCAGAAGCCCCGCTTCCTCACCGACCGCCGGGAAGTATTCGTCCTGAAACCCCAGCACGAACAGCGCCTTCGCCGCTCCGATGCGGGACCGGTTTAAATCGGCGACAACCACCTGATCCGGCGCCGGAGGCAGCGTGCCAAGACGGCACTGCGAAAGGCCGAGCCGCAGCGTTTCCGCATACTGCCGAAGCGATACGGTCTCCCCGCCCAGCACGGTATTCAGCTGGTCCAGAACCGCTGTGATGGCACCATAAGTCTGCCGGTAGAGGTTTTCCTCAAGCGCAAGGCCTTTCTCCCGAAACCAGCGCGCCCGTTCCGCAAGCTGTTCTACGACATGTCCGAGTTCAAGCAGGTCTTTGAGGGCCGCCGTATACTCCTTTACAAGAGGCAGGTTCTGCTGCCGGTTCAGCCGGCCCAGTCCGTCGAAAAAGGCCCGCGTCCAGGCCGACAGCTCCTCGTTATCCCCGCTCAGGAGCAAAAATTCCTCTTTGTATTTTTTCGCGCCCCGCCAGCCTCCGGCAAGGGCCCGGTTTTCAAGCCGGTCCATCTCTTCCCGGGAAAACGGCAGAAAGCCTGTCTTGACAAAGGCGAAGACCGTGTCGTACGTG
>CAYUPA010000299.1:1249-2322 GCA_964446565.1 uncultured Lachnospiraceae bacterium | reverse complement strand
GCGTTTGAGACAATCTATTCCGACGACCGGCATCCCGCTGAAGAAAACCGCTGCTCCGCCGACTTCCGAGCGCTTACGCCACTCGCGGCGCGCGCGGGCTTTTTGATCCGAAAGGCCGTACAGTTCCAGTCGTTCCTCGAAAGAAAGTTTGGACAGCGGAGGAAGCGCCTCAGAAGGACGAGCCAGAATCGCTATGCTGCAGTCGTCCGTCGTTTGTTTAGATATGAGACGCGTAAAATCGTCTTCCAATTTCGACTTTACGACTTGCGCCCTGAGCAGACACATACGGCGCATAATTCTAATTATTCCGCCGGACAACGTTCCGCTTCGCTTATGGTACAGGCTCTGTCCTGTGCCGTCGGACATGAGCACAAATCCGTTTTTATTTTCGAGTTTGCCCTTCGAGAGTCGTATCCTTGAAAGCGCCTGTTTGGATGTGACAAAAGTGGTTTCATTGGAAAATTCCCCGTTATCCGGCTTAAAAGCGACTTTCAGTCTGTCTCCGTCCAAGCAGCCGATCACCCCGTCCCCGACATGCGCCAATATAAAATTCTCCTCGTCCACGGCCACCAGCAGTAATGTCGAGGAGAGATCACGGATGCCGCATTTGCGTTTGCCGGCCTCCTGCATCAGATTGTTGTGGATTGTCTCCAGAAGGTTTTGTTTAACCGCGTACGCACTGTCACATTCGAGACATTCGCGAAAATGTTTCGCGAAGTACTCCGAAGCCGCGCGAACAACGCGTTCTGCGCCATAATGCGACATTTTCGCCGACCCCGCGCCGTCCGCGAGCGCAACGACATGGACGCCGCCCTCTGTCAGTTCGAACGTTTTATCTTGACAAGGGATGCGCTTTTTCAGGTGGCCTGTTCCCTGAACCTCGCAGCATACTGATTTCCACATGATATCATCACCTCATTATGCCCCGAGCGGTACTGAAGGACCGCCCGGGGCAGTTTACGGCGTTAAAGGTCTCTCCAGCGGGAGATCGCGTCGACGTCGAGTTTGACGGTGTCGCCCGGCGCGTGTTTCGCCGCGCGGGAAACGCCTTCGCCCAGCCACATGAAAAACTC
>CAYUPA010000299.1:0-1239 GCA_964446565.1 uncultured Lachnospiraceae bacterium | reverse complement strand
CCCCGACGAAAAGCGGGCCAGCGCGCTCATGTCGGCACCATCGCCGATTCCAACGGGGAATATGGCCAACTCTTTCGAATTGACCATGCTCGCGGTTCTCTGAACCGCCCGCTCCAACTCCCCCTGCCGCGACCCCGCGGGAGTGCCGTCCGTCATCAGAACGAGCCACGGCAGGCAGAAATTTACGCCTCTCTTCTTGTATTCCTCCTTCCGCCGTTCAAGGCAATCCAACGCCATGTTGACCGCTTCTCCCATCGGAGTTTTCCCTTCGGCGTTCAACTTTGGCAACGCCGTCTGACGATCAGGAGTCGTGAAATCCAAAACGAGCCTGGGAGCGGTTCCCCCAAAAGTCACTATGCAGACCTCCGCTGTATGCCGCGCCGTTTCGTCGCGGCGCAGTTCATCGTAAAAAACTTTTATTCCCTCCGTCAATTCATCGATCGCCGAGACGCCTCCGCTCAGCCAGTTCCGTATCGGTCCGTCCTTATAATGCCGCCGGCCTGTTTCCCAATACTCTCCGCCGACGATCCGGTTCATGGAGCCGCTGGTATCCAAGCAGAGACACACGGGAACGCGCGCGCGTGAATTCATGACACGATCCTTCAACCTGTATAATTTCCTGAGGAAAGCGAACATTTCCGCTCTTGCCGCGGCCGACTACAGTTCCGCCCAGCTTCTGATACCTTCCGTATCAAGCCGTATGTCTTCACCGGGCATAGAGCGGGATATCATAGAAACACTCCTGCTGAGCCACTCAAAGAACTTTCTGAATTCCAGTCCCTTGAGTTTCATCGGATGGCGATGGCGTTTAGAGGGAGGAGGGGGGGGAAAAGCTCGCCAGCACGCTCATGTCGGCGTCCTTGCCGATTCCGATGGGGAAAATGGCCAGCTTTCTGTTGTCAACCATGTCGCAGGTTCTTCTCATCGCGCGGGAAAGCTCGCCCGGATCTCCGTTCGGCGCCCCGTCCGTCATCAAGACGAACCACGGCTGGAAGTAGTCCACGCCTTTCCGCTTGTACTCGTTCTTACGTTTTTCGAGCAAATCCAGTCCCAGGTTCACGGCTTCCCCCATGGGCGTCATGCCGCCGGCGGATAACCTCGGGACGTTGACCTGTCGCTCCATGCTCATAAAGTCTCTGATGCACCTGGCCCCATTTTCGCCAAACGTGACGATGCAGCTCTCCACGGCGTAAAAAGCCGTCTGATCCTCGCGAACGGCATCATAAAAATCGCGCACGC
>CAYUPA010000298.1:0-2339 GCA_964446565.1 uncultured Lachnospiraceae bacterium | reverse complement strand
AATATGCTGAACCTGACCTCCGGCTTCTCACTGCCATATCCCGGACTGTCAGCAGCCAGGCCGCTTTCGCCATCCTGGCTGACAACGATATAGAACACGACATCGGACGGCACGATTTTTATATCCGCTTTATAGAGCCTCTGATGTCCCGGCGCGTTGATACAGGCTTTAAAGTCCATCCATTCGTGAATGTAGTCGTCGTTCCATGCCCCTTCAGTGTACCAGCCCGCGCCTTTGCGCATGGTTATCTTATAGCGGACGGTCGTCTTATTGTATTTTTCCTCGTCTGACATATTCTGGTCTAACGCGTTTTCATTGGCAAGAGCGGAGCCGTTATTATGGATTTTGATAGAATCTCCGCCCCACGTAATCTCATACAGGCTCTCGCCCATTACGGATTTAGCGATATTCTTATCCTGCGAGGCATCAAGCCATCCCTCGCTCCCGCCGCCAATGCCATTATCCCACACGCTCTGCGGCTCAATCCTGGCAATATCCTTTATGAAATCGCTCCCCAGGACAAAAGTCTGGTCAAGGGCGCCTGGGCCGTCTGAAAACGGCAGAACCTGGAACCGGATGGCTTTTTCCTCAGATGTAGCCTCTCGGATTTCTTCCGGCGCTTCCTTTCCTGAAACCGGGTTTTCCCCTGAAAGCTTTTCTATAGCTGATATAGCCCTGGCCTCAATATCAGGATTATCCGCTACAAAGGCGAATTTGGTATTCGCGTCGTCCTTGATATATTTGACTGTGTTGGCCCCGGAGGACGTGCCGGCAATCTCCCTGTAAAGTTCCTCATCATATTCTTTCGCCGCGGTCTTTAGCTGTTGCCATACAGAGGGGTATCCCCAGAAGAGCCGCTTTGCCTGTGTCTCATTTAAGGGGGATGGCAGGGTATCGAACTTGTAATTTCCATAACGGTCGGCTTGTCTCCAGCTTTTCCCGCCGTCAAGGCAGTAAAACGGGGCTGTAGATTTCTGCGGCCATATATCCGAGGCTATCGAAATGAGCGCGGCAGGTATCCGTGTTCCCGCCAAAGCCATGGCAAAAGCCAAAAAACCTGCCACACCCTTTTTTACAGCCTTTGAGGTTTCCTTTTTAATGCCCATGCTCTCCCCCTCTTGATTTATGCTCTTTCTTGTCTTTCTTATTCCCTTTCCACCGGATTCCCCGCCTTGCCTGTTCGCTAACCGGTCTGTCTTATGCCGCCTGTCATTACATACTTAAACTTCCCCGTCCGCCTGTTCCTGAATTTTCCCGTCGACCGTCCATGCGCCCGCTGCGTCGACGGTATATCCGTCCGGCGTGACTGTATCCGAAAGAATGTGCCCCTCGGGGGCGGACAGGCAGTAACATTTACCGTCAATCCATCTCCAGCCGGTAACCATCCTGCCGCTCCCGTTCAAGTAATACCATTTCCCATTCGTCTTAAGCCATCCTGTCAGCATCCTGCCCAATGTCCCGTCGGAACTATCATTGAGGAAATACCAGCCGCCGTCGTTTTTGCTGCAGAACCAGCCGGTAAGCATTATCCCGTTTTCATCGAAACGGAACCATGACGCTGCTTCCTGCCCGTTTCCGGCGTAAGGATTTGTTATATATGCCCAGTCATCGGCATATCTGCGCCCGCCGGAAGAGAACATCCACCTGCCGCTGGCGTCCTGCATCCATGTCCCGCTAACCGCCCCGCCCGACATGTCGGCCTTGGTGACCTTGCTTCCCAGACTAAAAACGCCCTCTGACGCGGCTTCCACGCCAGGGCCGCTTGTGCCGGAATTGTTCCCGGTCAATCCTGAGCCGGAGCCGGACGACCCAGATCCATGGTACGCGGATCCCGATGATTTCGAGCTTATATAAGTGAGGTCATTGGTCACAAAATTGACTGTCACGGGGCAGACTGCCGTTTTTATGCCTCCCAGTGCGTCTTCCGCCGTGACCGTGATGCTCGCGGTTCTCTTTCCGATAGTATTCCTTAAAGCATACGGGGATGATTTATGCTTTTCATCATCGGCGGCAATCAGGTCCTTAATCCATTTTGCGTCCGTGATTGCCTGTACAGCCGCGTTTTTATAATCAGCTTCCGCGCCGCCCCCAAGATAGGCATTCGCCTCGACCTTAATAACTGATGTATCGTCGATGGTCCAGCTTATCGCCTTTTTGGCAAAATTATCCGGCAGGAATCTGGCTGTCAACAACTGCGGGGCGCTCGCGGTAACCACGGATTGCGGGGCATTCCTGTATCCCGAAAGTGTCCTCGTCACTGTAAAGACAAGCGAGGGCTTATTGAACTCCACGCCCTCGACAGCGCTCTGAGTGAGGTCTTTTATCTGGAAGGTGACAGA
>CAYUPA010000297.1:0-2354 GCA_964446565.1 uncultured Lachnospiraceae bacterium | reverse complement strand
TAAAACCCCTTCGGGAGGCGTTTTTCGAGGACGCGGAGACGGTCCCCCTTTCGCAGGCCGCAGGCCGGGTCGCGGCGGCCTTTATTACGCCGTACCCGCCGGGCATTCCGGTTCTGTGCCCGGGCGAGCGTATTATGCCGGAAACGGCGCGCTTTCTTTTGGACGCGGAAGGGGAGACGCCTTTGCAGGGGCTTACCGGCCGCCGGTATATCAGGGTACTTAAAGACCATACAAAGGAGGAAGAAAACATTGAAACTCGTACTCGCAATCATTCATGATGAGGATGCCCACAAGTTAACAACGTCCCTGAACAAAAACAATTTTCAGGTAACAAAGCTTGCCAGTACCGGAGGCTTCCTCCGTGTCGGCAACACTACGGTGCTGATAGGCGTAGAAGAAGACAAGGTGGGACAGGTCCTGAACATTATTCATGAGAAATGCCAGACGAAGAAGCAGATGACGGTCGCCAATCAGCCGTATTCCACGACGCCGGAGGGGTATATTCCCTATCCGATCGAAGTTACGGCCGGCGGGGCGACGGTCTTTGTCATTGATGTCGAACAGTTTCGCAAGTTCTAAGGATGACTGCCTTTGCGAATGTCGTCGGTCATGAGCCCGTCCGGGAGCATCTTCATGCGGCTCTTGTAAATCATACGCTGTCGCACGCCTATCTTTTTGAAGGCATAGCCGGCGTCGGCAAAATGACCATGGCGAAGGAACTGATACGAGCGTTGCTCTGCACAGGGCCGCAGGCGGACCACATGGCCTGCGGCCGGTGTTTGTCCTGCAGGACGATCGACTCCGGCAATCATCCGGATGTGATCGAAATCGACCGCGGTGATAAGACCTCGATCGGGGTCGACGTCATTCGCGACCGGCTGGTTCACGATGTATCCATCCCGCCGTATCAGAGTTCACGGAAAGTCTATGTGATCCGGGACGCGGACCTGATGAGCGCGGGCGCGCAGAACGCGCTCTTAAAGACGCTCGAGGAGCCGCCCGCGTATGTGCTGATTCTTTTAATCGCAAGGAGCAGCGAGAATTTTCTTCCCACCGTGCTGTCCCGCGTGATCCGTCTGCGCTTTCAGCCGCTTCCGGCGGATTTGATCGCGGACGAGCTTGCCCGCAGGGAAGGGACGGAGCCTGAGCAGGTATCTCTGATCGCTTCTCTCAGCCAGGGGTCGCTCGGCATGGCGCAGGAGCTTTTGCATTCGGCGGAGTTTAACGCGATGCGCCGGGACCTTGCCGGTTTGATGGCGCATCTTCCTGAAAAAAACGAGGCGCAGCTGATCGGCTGGGCGGAGATGTTCGACCGTTACAAAGAGCGGAAGGAGCAGCTTCTGGACCTGATGCTGATCTGGATTCGCGATCTTCTGATCTGCCGGACGACAGGCGGCGCGCCGATGATGCGGGACGCGGCGCAGACGATTCGGTTTCAGGCGGGAATTCTGCCGACGGAGGAGCTTCTCCGCATGTTTTCCGCCGTGCGAAAGGTTCAGGAGGCTCTCAGGCAGGGCGCGCAGTACGCGTTTGCCGTGGATTGTCTGCTCATGAATCTGGCCGGATAAAAAGGAGGCCCAAGTGGTTACAATCATAGGAGTACGGTTTCGGCATACCGGAAAGGTGTATTACTTTCATCCGGGCGGCCTTCTGATCAAAAAGGGCGACCCCGTGATCGTGGAGACGACGCGGGGCGTGGAATACGGGCTGGCCGTAACCGGCCCGCGGCTTGCCGGGGAGGAAGACCTCGTTTCGCCTCTGCGGACGATTCTTCGCAAGGCGGACGAAAAGGACAAGGCCGTCTATAAGAAAAACATCGGACTGGAAAAGGACGCGTTTTCGATCTGCGAGGCGAAGATCGCGAAGCATCATCTGGCGATGAAGCTGGTCGACGTGGAATATACCTTTGACGGCAACAAGATTCTCTTCTATTTTACCGCGGACGGCCGTGTGGATTTTCGGGAGCTGGTTAAGGATTTGGCTTCGGTCTTCCGCACGCGGATCGAACTGCGGCAGGTCGGCGTGCGGGACGAGACCCGGATGGAGTGCGGCGTCGGCATCTGCGGGCGCAAGTTCTGCTGCAGCTCGTTTTTGTCGGATTTCGCGCCGGTCTCGATCAAGATGGCGAAGGATCAGAGCCTGTCGCTCAATCCCTCGAAGATATCCGGCACCTGCGGGCGTCTCATGTGCTGCCTGAAATACGAGGAGTCGACATACGAGGAACTCAATAAGCGCCTGCCGGACGAGGGCGACGTCGTTAAGACGCCGGACGGGACCGGAGAGGTGCTGCATGTCAATGTTCTCCGGCCGCGGGTCAATCTCGGCGTTTCGCAGGAAAAGGGCGACGTCGCGAT
>CAYUPA010000296.1:0-2364 GCA_964446565.1 uncultured Lachnospiraceae bacterium | reverse complement strand
ACGGGTTCCATTATGAAATTGTCTGCAACATCGGGAAGCGCGTGCCGCGGGTTTATCTGCGCGGCGGACAGGTAATCGGGACGAAAGACTACCTGGATGACCGGTATGAGGATTTTATGGGGAATCCGATGATGAAAAAATAGGGCCGTTCATCGTCTTCTTCCGCGTCTTTGCAAAATGTGTAGAATATGCCGTTTTCGAGCCTGAACCCGTTATCCGACGGGCGGTACCCCTGTATGAAATCCTCGTAGGAATAGCTTTGATGGAACTGGACCATGGCGACGCGGCCGGTATCCTTCATCCCCATGATCGAATAGGCAAGACGTTTGGCCGCATAGGTTTTTCCCACGCCCGGCGCTCCCTGCAGGATAATGTTGGATCCGGTATTCAAAAGTCCGGCGAGCGTACGGTACTGTTCCTCCGACATGAACACTTCGGAAAGCAAGTCATCCTTGGTGTAAACCGGATATTTGATTTCTCTTTGCGCCGGAATTTCTTCCGGAGTCTCCTCCTCAAATAATGAAAGCAGCTGCGCGACAAGATCCGGATAGGGAGAAATGTTCGTCAGTGTTTTCATGGACAGCTGCTTGGGCGCGGCCCATTCGCCCTTTGCCTGCCAGTCCACTTTCCTTACATTCAGAAAGCTGCTCCGCGACGTATCATAGATATAATCGGATGTTACGATGCCTTTTCCGACGATTTTGCGCATCCCCTTTTTCGCGATTACAATATCGCCGGCATTCATTTCATTGGCGAATTGCCACAGGCAGTGCGCGTCATTCTTGAAAGTCAGGTCTGCCCCGTAGACGCTCTTCATCTTCTCTTTCAGTTTTTCCTTGGATGAAAATTCTTTCAGGCTGCAGCCGATTTCCTCCCAGCCGACGCCCATCATACCGTTCTGATAAAATTCGTCCCACATGTATGCGTTTGTACCGGGAGAATAGAGCCAGAACGCGGTCTCCTTGACATTGGAATCGATCGACGGCGGAATGGAAGGGGAATCCGACCCGCCAACGGGATCCTTGTGCTGATTCGCATTTTGCCACGCGCAATAAGAGAGCTGCGGGAAATTGCGGTAAGGATAACCGGCGTTATTAAGGGTATCGCGGGCCTGCTCGCACATGGACAGATACCCGGCGCCGTCCGGAACACCTTTGGTCACATCCGAAAAAATGGCGGTAAAGGAAGGCGGCACATGATCCGTATTCATGATAAAGTTGCGGTTCGTCTCATCAAGATTGATAAATGTGAAAGGTCTTATCCAGTAAAGCCCCATCGTGAGGTTCCATTTTACGTTCTTTTGCTTCATTACGATATCGTAAAGCCGGATAAAATCATTTCGATTGCTTTCGGACGGGTGATCCGCCAGGAGAATGGCCGCTTTGAACAGTTCCCATAAATTGTCAATATCCTGTTCTCCCCGGTTCTCCTTATTGGCAAAGAACCATGCGTTAAAGGGCATTACGACGGGAATTCCGTCAAAATTTGCCGGCACTTCCGCCCGAATGTCCATTTTCTGTTTGAATTGAACCAGCAGCGCGGTCCGGTTCGCATGGGTGATGCCCTTGTTGAACGAGCCGAAAACCGTGAACGGACAAATATCCTCATCAATATCTATGCCCTTTTCCCGGAAAGGGAATTTTATTTTTGCCCTGGCAAAGATATCCTGCAGCTCCGGGATCAGGGTCGTGCGGTCCGATTCATAGCGAAGCAGAGCATTGGCCAGTTCCATGTAAAAATCGGTCCACGCGAATTTCTTTTCCATTTTCCGCACCTCCGGCATATGTTAAGCATCCCTGCGCCTCCCGCTGACGAATGTGCTCCGGCGATTATTGGGCAGGCGAACGGGAAATTACCGCTGTTTCCGTTCCAATCTCCCCAAACTGATTTTCACGTATTGAAGACGCGCAATGCATCCACGCGCTTCGGATCCTGCTTTAGAATCGGCGGCCTGAAACCGAACTTCCGCCGCCGCCCGCCCGCGGACAGGCAAGTTTTCGGACAGAGGGGAGGTGGTATCAGAAAACTCAGCAGGCGTCCCAAACCGTAAACCTAAACCGATAACCGCTAAATAACGGAGAACGCGAACGCTGACCATAAACCGGATTCATCCTTTTAATGGGAAATGAACCGCCCCTTTGTCCCGGAAAAAATGTTCCGCGAAAATGCTCGTTTGCTGCCGGGAATCGGATACCGGATACCAAACACCAAACATGAAACACTAAATGCTAAACATTAACACCAAGTACCAAATACCAAATACCAAATACCGGGTACCGGATATCAGTTATCGGACATACGCCCTGCCTTGCCGGTACGCCCGAAAAACGCCCCGCCGTTCTCTCAGAACGGCAGTTCCAGCGT
>CAYUPA010000295.1:2141-2367 GCA_964446565.1 uncultured Lachnospiraceae bacterium | reverse complement strand
AGTGCGAATTGATGTATACATACGACCGGCTGTTCGCGCAGTACGGACACACCGTGGCGCAGATTCTCCTTACACGGGAGGATGTGGATTTTCCGGAACGGCGCCGCAATTTTGAAAATGTTATGAACAGGCTGCTGGCGATGCACGTTCTGCCGATCGTCAATGAGAACGACGCCGTCGCGACCGACGAGGTCGGCGTTTCCACGACCATCGGTGAAAACGATAC
>CAYUPA010000295.1:0-2131 GCA_964446565.1 uncultured Lachnospiraceae bacterium | reverse complement strand
GATACGTTATCCGCCATTGTGGCGGGCTGCATCAAGGCCGATCTTCTGGTGATTCTAAGCGACATCGACGGCCTGTACACCGCCGATCCCCATAAGGATCCCGGCGCGGTTCTGATTCCCGAGGTGCGGGAGATTACGCCGGAGATCGAGGCGCTCGCGGGCGAGGCCGGTTCCGCTTTAGGCACGGGCGGTATGGCGACGAAGATAAAAGCGGCGCGGATTGCGACCGGGCAGGGCTGCGATATGGTTATCGCGGGAGGCGGACACCCCGCGATTTTGTACGAGATCGCGGAAGGACGCTTTGCCGGCACGCGGTTCGTAGGAAAGAAGGCAGGGGCATGACGGCAGGAGATGTTTATAAAGAGAGCAGAGGCATGACGGCGAAAGAGATGTTTGCAAAGAGGGCAGAGTCATGACGACAAGAGAGATGCTTATAAGAGCGCGCGCGGCCAAAACCGCTGTGGCGCTCGCGGACAGTGAAACGAAGAACAGAGCGCTGCGCGCCATGGCGGAGGCGCTTGAAAAGAGCACAGAGCCTGTTTTAGAAGCCAACGGGCAGGATCTTGCGCAGGCGCAGGGAACCGTCTCCGAGGTGATGCTGGACCGCCTTGCGCTTACGAAAGAGCGGATTTTCGCCATGGCGGAGGGCGTGCGTGCGGTCGCGGCCCTGCCCGACCCGGTCGGCGAAATTCTGAGCCGGACCACGAGGCCGAACGGCCTTATCATTGAAAAAACCGCAGTCCCTATGGGAGTGGTCGCCATCATTTACGAGAGCCGCCCCAACGTCACCTCCGATGCCGCGGCGCTGGCCATAAAATCCGGAAACGCCTGCGTACTCCGCTGCGGGAAGGAGGCGCACCGTTCCGCGAAGGCCATCGTAACCGCCCTGCGGGAGGGCCTTCAAGCCGCCGGCCTTCCGGAGGACGCTCTCGCCCTCGTGGAAGATACCGCCCGCGCTTCAGCCATGGAACTCATGACCGCCTCGGGCCTCGTCGATCTGCTGATTCCGAGGGGCGGCGCCGGCCTCATTCGGGCGTGCGTAGACAACGCAACGGTCCCTGTCATTGAAACAGGGACCGGAATCTGCCATATTTATGTGGATGCGTCCGCAAATCTGCGAATGGCGCTGGATATTGTAGAGAATGCCAAGTGTTCCCGCCCTTCGGTCTGCAACGCCGCGGAGGTTTGTCTCGTACACAGAGCCATCGCCCCGGCCTTTCTGCCGGCGTTACAGAAGCGTCTTACGACGGAGCGCATCGCCGTGGGCAAACCCGCGGTGGAACTGCGGCTGGATACGGGCGCTATGGAGATGATCGGCGGCGTGCCCGCGGGAGAACGGGATTTTGATACGGAATTTCTGGATTATATTCTGGCCGTGAAAGTTGTTGACAGCGAGGAGGACGCGATAGCGCACATTGCCGCACATTCCACGGGCCATTCGGAAGCAGTCGTTACGGAAGACGAGGCGGCGGCCCGGGAGTTTCTCACCCGGGTGGATTCCGCCGCCGTCTACTGGAACGCCTCCACGCGCTTTACGGACGGCGGCGAATTCGGACTGGGCTGTGAGATGGGCATTTCCACGCAGCGGCTGCACGCGCGGGGCCCCATGGGACTGCGGGAGCTGTGCACATGGAAATATGTCGTCCGGGGCACGGGCCAGATTCGATAGAAAGGGGCTGCCCTTCCTTAGAATCCTTCAAATTCATCCATGCCGCAGCGTTTCAGCGCGTCCATGTATTTCCGGTACTCATAATTCAAAAGGTTCGTGACATAATGGTTCCGTCCCTGCCCCTCCGGCGTTTCCCATTCAATCAGGTAGAACTCCTGTTCGCCCTCCTGAATGGGCAGGGTGCTGACAAGCGCCGCCGCGTCCGCTTTCAGCACCGCTTCTCCCGTAAGGACGGTCTGTTCGTCGCGGCCGATCCGGCGGACGGCGTAGCGAACCGGGGTATCGTCCGGCAGGTCGTTCACGCCCACAAGGGAAAGTCTGCCGTCCTTCGGTTCGTCAAACATCAGGCAGACCGGCGCCTGCGAGCGTTTGATATAGTGGTACGCCAGCTTTTTGGTATAGTAATAGTCCACGATGGCGTCCGAAACCTGCGGCCACCCGTCCAGCAGATTCCACCAGATG
>CAYUPA010000294.1:0-2374 GCA_964446565.1 uncultured Lachnospiraceae bacterium | reverse complement strand
TTAAAACGCGGCTCTCTTCGCTGATGCGCCCGGCTCCGCAAAGCGCGTTCAGCTACGCCCGCAGGCGCTTTGCGGTATCCGGACGCACCTCCTGCTCGTTGTAGCAGGGAAGAACGATATACAGACAGGTCACAAAACCACTCCTTTTCTCCGGTTCCAGCAGCCGATTCCGATGTAGCCGGCGAACACAAGGGCGGTCACCCAGCTGATTGTCCATCCAGTCGAAAGGCCCGGCGTCTTGTAGGAAAACGCAACGCGGCTTACGCCGGCGGGAATTTTAACCGCCATAAAACCCGCGTTGACCCGTTCCACCGCGGCCTTTTCGCCGTTTACCTTCGCGGACCACCCTTCCTCGTAGGGAACGCTGAAGAACAGAAGTTTCGGCGTCTCGGAGGAGATCGTCGCCTCAAAGCCTTTCGAATCCCATGAGAACGAACTGGCGGCGGTTTCCGCGCGTTCCGCGCAGTACCGCGCATACGCGTCCTTCGAGGTCTCAATCGAAAGCGCGTTATCGATATGCTCCATCAGAGGACCGTATCGTTCCGCCTGCTCTTCGGTCAGGATCATCGCGTCAAGCATCACCGTCGCGCGGTTTTTCTGGGAGACCTGCTCGGCTTCCGCTTCTGTGATATAATAATCATACGTAAAGCCCATCGGAATGAAATTGGTATTTTCATAGACGGCATATCCCGCCTGATCGCCAACATAAACATAGCCCGGCATTTTCATATCGTATGTGACGGCATCGCCGGTCTTCCGGGACGTCTCAAACTGATCGCCCACGCCTTTGGCGTCCACGAAGTAGCGGACGGAAAACAGAGACCGAAGCGCGTAATTGTCGTAGGAAGGTTTGGAATTGACGTCCCGCTTCTCCCCCACATAAGGATAAAACTCCATGATCGAGGCCGGAACAAGACTGTGAAAGGCGCGGATGCACGGAATTTCCCAGAACATGCCGATGTTGATCAGCGAATCGTCCGCGTCCAGCCGGAAAAAGCTCCCATCCCCCAGATGGATGTCGTCTTTGCCTTCGAGCGCGTCGGGGATGAAATAATTGTGCGTGTCGTAGCTTCTGCTCTTTCCCCAGAGAATATACAGATTGCCGTAAAGCACAGAAATCACGCAGACCGCCGTCACGCAGCTGCGGACGAATTTTCCGGGATTTTTCAGAAAGCCGTCCAGAAATACAAGAAGAACCCCCTGAGATACGAGAGCGAAAACGGCCATGACCACGAACTGCAGCAGGCACTCTTCATCATACAGCCCGATCCGGATCGTCCCGTCGTCGGTTTCCTGCGGCGTTAAGCCGATCGCGAGGACGATAATCAGCGTGAGGACGAGCGTGACGACGGTCCCCCTTTCGAGGCGCTGCACCCGCCTCTGATCCAGCATCAGCACGGTCGCCAGAACGAGCATCAGGATCAGCATATAAAACCACCGGGCATAATACGACTTGTTAAAGGCGACGAACAGGCTGTTCAGCCCCGGTACGCAGGCCATGACCACGAGGGCGATCAGAAGCGTTTTCAGCCAGTTGCGCTTGTGCGAGTTCAAATAGGCGATGGCGCCGCTCACGCTGAAAAGCGGAAGATAGGCGGAAAGAGACGTCCACTTCACGCCCGCGTCCTTAAAGAAGACCGGTTTGGAGGGCAGATCATTGGGAATAAAGAAGCTGGAAAGAATCGCCGGCAGTTTCTGCTCATTCCAGTAGACCCAGACGTCGAAGCCGAGAGGAAAGTTATCGACCCGCGAGTTGCTGAGCATCACAAAGAGCGACGGGAGGAAAAGGAACATGCTCATCAGAAATCCCATGACGGCCTCGAAGGCGACACGCAGGAATTTCCGCGGCGTCAGCGCGTAGCCTTTCATCAGGCAGCGGACCACAAAGTACAGGGCGACGAAAACGACCTCTCCCACAAAGAAAAAATAGCTGACCACCGCGTTTACAAGCACCGAAAGAGCGAAAACGCCGCGGGTCCCGTGGTCCATCAGCTCATCGAGCCCAATTAAAAGGAGCGGGAAAAAGACAATCGGTTCGTGAAAGTGATTGAAAATTATATTATAAATGGAAAAGCCGGAAAAGGCGTACAGAAGGGCGCCCAGCAGCGCGTAATCGGGATTGCGGACATAGCGCTTCAAATAGGCGTAGGACGTAAGGCCCGCGCAGGCAAATTTCAGGATCAGAAGCGGGCCCATGAGATAGGGCACGAAATCGTTCGGAAACGGAATCGTCAGCCAGAAAAAGGGGCTGCCCAGCAGATAAAAGCTGTAGGATCCGATGAAATTGGCCCCAAGGTCGGTGTACCAGTTCCAGCCTAAATTGCCGCTGCGGACCGCCGCGTGCGCCGTTTTGTAAAAGGGAATCTGCTGCGAG
>CAYUPA010000293.1:0-2388 GCA_964446565.1 uncultured Lachnospiraceae bacterium | reverse complement strand
TATGATGTCAAGTTCTGTGTTGGCAGGATCGATGCAAACGTCGATCTCTCCGTTCTGCAGAGCCATGAGGCGTGCAGAGTCTTCGGCGATATAGCGCAACTCAACTTCTTTTGTCCTCGGAAGTTCGCCCCAGAATTTGTCGTTGCGCACCAGACTTACGCTGATGTTGGCGGTCAGGTTTTTGATGATCCAAGGTCCTGTCCCAATGCCGGGCCCGTCATTGGGATCCGCTTCTACGCTTTCCTTATCCATGATGCAGAATACGCAATTGCTGAGGAGAATAAGCCAGTCAGTATAGGGCTGGGTCAGTGTCATTTTTACCGTGTAATCGTCCACGGCTTCGACTTTTTTCAAGAATATGAGCTTGCTGCTGCAGACTGCACTAGATCTCGCGCGTTCGAAAGTGAAAACCACGTCGTCGGCTGTCAGTTTGTTCCCGTTCGAAAAACTGACGTCATGGCGCAGATGGAAGATGATTTCCGTAGGGGATTCATACTCCCAGGACTCCGCTAACTCGGGTTTCACTTCCTGGATGGCGCTGTTATAGTAGGTCAGGCGGTTGTGCGTCATCCTGAAAAAGTCGTCATGCGCCATATCGCTCTCGGCCTGCGGATCAACCGTATGGCTCTGGAGGTTTGTGCCGATGACAACCTTCTCTTTGTACGATTTTGCCTCCACAATCGGCGTGTAGATGGCGCCGGCCGATTCTTTAGAAGCGGACGCAAGGGATTTTGACTCTTCGCCGAAACCGCATTCGGCAAAGAGCCATGTCACCAAGGACAGACACAGGACAACCGAGACAAGTTTTCTTCTTTTCATCGTGCTACTCCTTCCTTTCTTTTCTTTCCCTTATCGGAGCGATGCGAGTGCCAGCCGAACGGAATGCCTGAAATTCTCACTGTGATACCGCCGCTGCGAGACAGAAAATCTCCTCCTTTCCCGTTTCAGTTCTTGCAGATAGAGTATAAAGTCAGATTTGAAACTTGACAAATACTAATATATAATAGCGTCATAAGCAGTGATTATGTTTTGTTTCCGTTCCAGTCTGCAAAAGGAGAAATCGGTATGAGGCTTTTCGATTTAAAGATGGTCCTAGCAATCTGCGAGGAGGGGAGTTTTACCAACGCCGCAAAACGTATGTACATCAGCCAGCCGGCGATCAGTCAAAACGTTTTGCGTCTCGAAAAAGAGCTCAACCTGTCTCTTTTTGTCCGCATGAGGGGGAAGGTGAGCCCGACGAAGCCCTGTCAAAAAATAGCGGAATACGCATCAAAGATCGTAGACTTGTGGCAGCAAATGGAAGATGAAATGAAATCCTATTCCTCGGGGAACGTGGTTCAAATCGGCACGACATCCTTTTTTTTCCAGTTTCTCTCCGACGAGTTACGGGCGGCGTTCCAACGGGGACAGAGCAGTTTTCGATACAATATCATTGAAGATACGGCGAGCAACATCGAGCGCATGACCTGTGAAGGGAAACTGGATTTTTGTTTTACACGATACCCTCTGCAGCAAACGGCTTTAAAATACGAATCGCTCTTCACGGAGGAAATCCTGTTTGCCATGCCGTCAGATCACCCATTGCGTGACAAGTATCTTTCAACGGAGGGCGACGATCTTCCCGTGATCAATCTGGCGGAGTTTTCCACGTGTAGTTTTGTGATGGTCAATAACGCGAGGATCGCGCCTCTTTGTTTCCAGATGTGCGGGCAGTCAGGCTTTACGCCACAGATCGTCATGCAACCATCCACCTGGGAGCACGTGATCACGGTCATTAAAGATACCGGCTGCGTCGGTTTTGTCTCCAATTTTCATCGGAAAAAAGGAATCGAAACGGGACTTTCTTTCTTTCGCATTGATTCAGACTTGGCCGAACTGAAACACATTGTGGCTTATCGATTTCCGCTCAACATAACAGGACATTCGCGGGAATTTATCGACGCGATCAAAAATTACGTGCGGGCTAATCTCTGAAAGTAAGAAACGCGAGGGTATAAACCGCAACTTACGCGCGGCGCAGGGAAAAGATAAGCAGACCGTGGACCGTTATTGTAGGTTAGCGGTTGCGGTCGCAACAACACGTCGCTTGTCCATTCCACGCGGCTCGACGTTGACTGTCCAGTCTCCGAAGAAACAGTGGGGAAACCGAACAGCTTTTTCTAGCCGCGGCTGTATCTGTTTCTATGTTTCAATTCGATAGAGAAATTCTGTTCTGATCGCTGCGGTTGTTTAATGCCCGTCGCGGAGAAAATACCTGACAGTCATTACAGTCATTATTTTTTTGCTTCGCTCTTAAGTTTTAACACCTCCCGCGGCTGCGCTGCGGGAGGTGTCGTTCGAAAAAAAGAAAGTGAGAAAAGACGTCGGCAAACACCGTCAAACAGATAT
>CAYUPA010000292.1:0-2402 GCA_964446565.1 uncultured Lachnospiraceae bacterium | reverse complement strand
AGTTCTGTCCTCCCCTGCTTTCCTGCCGTCCGCAGTTCTGTCCTCCCCCCTGCTTTCCCGGCGTCCGCGTGTCCGCGCCGTAAGCCCCCTGTTTTCCCCTCTTGACGCTGCCCGCGCTTTGGTGCTATAATGCTTTCAGTTTCACAGAAAACGCTATGACGAGAACAGTAGCCTGCGGAATATCACAGAGAGGGCTGCGGATGCTGAGAGCAGCCTGATAGGAAGCCTGTCGAAGACCATCTCGGAGCGGCTCCAATCAAGCCCGTTGATTCCGTTATAATCAGAATGAAGTTTCCAAATAAGGGTGGAACCGCGGGAAATCCTCGCCCCTGTCTGTTAGCATAAAGACAGGGGTTTGTTGTTTTTCTTTAGGAGAGTAAAGAAAGCGCAGGAGCGCCCCGCCGCGGCAGTGGAGGCCCGCACAAGGTGCCCTTGCGCCGAGGTAAGGGCTGCCCGCGGGAGACGCCCACCGCACCGGGACAACGGCTCCTCGCCGCGGCGAATGCGTCCGCACAAGGCGTCTGTCACAAAATCATAACAAAAGCCATAAAAAACAGGAGGTTACTATGAAGATCAAATTAAAAGACGGTTCGGAGAAAAATTACGAATCTGCGATGTCCGCGTTCGACATCGCGCGGGACATTTCCGAAGGGCTGGCGCGCGGCGCCTGCGCCTGTCAAATCGACGGGGAAATCCGGGATCTGCGGACGGTCATCGACGCGGACTGTACGCTCGCGATTCTGACCTTTAACGACGAAGAGGGACGGCGGGCGTTCCGTCATACCGCCTCGCATATTCTCGCGCAGGCAATGAAGCGTCTGCACCCGGAGGCGAAATGCGCGATCGGACCTGCGATTGAAGACGGATTTTACTATGACTTCGAGACGGAGCCTCTGAGCCGCGCCGATCTTGACGCTCTGGAAGATGAAATGAAGAAAATCATCAAGGAGAACCCGCCGATCGTCCGTTTCGAGCTGCCCCGGGACGAGGCCATCCGCCTGATGCGGGAACGGAACGAACCCTATAAAGTGGAATTGATCGAGAATCTGCCGGACGGAGCGGCGATTTCCTTCTACCGGCAGGGCGAATTCGTGGACCTGTGCGCGGGCCCCCATTTGATGAGCATGAAGCCAATCAGGGCGTTTAAGCTTACATCCTCCTCAATGGCGTACTGGCGGGGCGATTCCAGCAAGGCGCGGCTGCAGCGAATCTATGGCACGGCCTACACCAAAAAAGACGATCTCGACGCTTATCTTGAAAAAATGGAGGACGCGAAGCGCCGCGACCACAATCGCCTCGGCCGTGAAATGGGTCTGTTTACCACGGTTGATATCATTGGGCAGGGACTGCCGCTTCTGATGCCGAAAGGCGCGAAAATCATTCAGAAGCTCCAGCGGTGGATCGAAGACCTTGAGGACAACGAATGGGGCTATATCCGGACGAAAACGCCTTTGATGGCCAAAAGCGATCTGTATAAGCTGTCCGGCCACTGGGATCATTACAAGGACGGCATGTTCGTGCTGGGCGATGAGGAAAAGGACAAAGAAGTCTTTGCCCTGCGCCCGATGACCTGCCCGTTCCAATACTACGTCTATAAAGCGGAGCAGCACAGCTACCGGGAACTGCCCCTGCGCTACAGCGAAACCTCGACCCTGTTCCGCAACGAGGATTCCGGCGAGATGCACGGTCTGACCCGCGTCCGCCAGTTTACAATTTCCGAAGGGCATCTGATCGTCCGTCCGGACCAGATGGTGGAAGAGTTTAAGAACTGTCTCGCGCTTGCGAAATACTGCCTGACGACGCTGGGTCTTAACGACGACGTAACCTATCACCTGTCCCGCCGGGACCCCGCGGATCAGGAAAAATACATCGGCGAACCGGCTGTCTGGGACCAGACGGAGCAGCATATCCGGGAGATTCTGACGGAACTTGCGATTCCGTTTGTCGAGGATATCGGCGAGGCCGCCTTCTACGGTCCGAAAGTCGATATTAACGCGAAAAATGTCTACGGAAAAGAAGATACGATGATCACCATCCAGTGGGACGCTCTTCTTTCCGAACAGTTCGATATGTATTATATCGATCAGAACGGTGATAAAATCCGTCCCTGCATCATCCACAGAACCTCGATTGGCTGCTATGAAAGGACGCTGGCCTGGCTGATTGAAAAGTACGCCGGCAAATTCCCGACATGGCTGTGCCCGGAACAGGTTCGGGTTTTGCCGATTTCCGAAAAATATACGGAATACGCGGAAAAGGTGAAAAAGGAACTGCAGGCGAACGGAATCGACGCGGCGGTTGACAGCCGGGCAGAAAAAATCGGGTTCAAGATTCGGGAAGCCCGGATGGATAAACTTCCTTACATGCTGGTTGTCGGGCAGCAGGAGGAAGAGGACAACACG
>CAYUPA010000291.1:1354-2419 GCA_964446565.1 uncultured Lachnospiraceae bacterium | reverse complement strand
ACTACGGTCTTTTTGTCTCGTCGGAAGCTTTGCGAACAAACTGTTTGATTAAGAAAAGGAAAGCGAGGAGAAATGCTGTTCCCCGTTTGTCTAGGGATCGACCATCCAAAGACTGCCTGAGCGCGATGTTTCGTCAAGCGGTTCCTGTGGGACAGATCACCCTTTACCTGACGCGGATTTTCGTACCTGAGGGGAAGTGAGACGACACGGGGCGAAATTCATCTCGGCGGTTTCTTCAGTTTTTATGCTGCCGCTTTCAACTCTGACATTCAGTAACTTTTGTACTTTGCGCGACTGGGCTGTTTGTGGATCAGCTGACGCGGAAATTTTTCAGTGCTTCTCTGTTGATGTCCAAACCGACGCCCGGCGCCTGCGATGGGCTCACAGTGCCGTCGGCGTTGAATCTGACGGGAGAGCGGAACGCCTCGTAAATTTTCGCGTCGTACTGCGGCGGGTAGAACTCGGCGATGATCGCGTTTGGGACGGCACAGTCGAGATGGATATGCACCTGCTGCTGGCCGTGAGGACTGAGCACGATACCGCCTGCGTCCGCCATGCCCGCGATCTTGACAAACTCCGTGATTCCGCCCATGCAAGTGGCGTCGGGGTTGAGTATATCTACGGCCCTGTAGCTGAGCAGGTCGCGAAAACCGAAGCGTGTCATTTCGTTCTCGCCTGCCGCGATGGGGATGGAGCATTTTTCGGATATTTTCCTGTAACCGTCGTAATCGTCCTGTTCCACTGGCTCCTCGAACCAGTAGGGGCGGTACTTCTCGACCATACGGGCGAACTCGATGGCCTCAAAGGCTCTGTAGGAGCAGTTGGCGTCCATCATCAGCATGATGTCATCACCGATCACCTCCCGCACGGCTTTCACTCGCGCAACGTCCTCTTTTATGCCGAGCAGGCCGACTTTCATCTTGACGGCTTTCGCGCCCCAGCTGAGATATTCTTCCATTTCCTGTTGCAACTCCGGGATTCCCTTGTCCTTGGCGTAGTAACCGCCCGCGATGTAAAAGGGGATCTTTTCCCTGTTCCCGCCCAGCAGACGGTAGAGGGGCATTC
>CAYUPA010000291.1:0-1289 GCA_964446565.1 uncultured Lachnospiraceae bacterium | reverse complement strand
TGTCCCAGAGCGCGATGTCGATGGCGGAAACGCTCCAGAGGCTGTTACCCTTTCTGCCCATGAATTTGGGAACGTACGTTTTCCGCCACAGCTTTTCGTTGTTGAGGGGATCCTCGCCGATGATAGCTTTCCCCATGCGCTCAGCGAAGTTGATCTCCCAACTTGTGCCGTAGCCCGTGATCCCCTCGTCGGTCTCGATCACCAGCAGATTCAGTTCGTTGTCGGTGAAGACGTGAGTACCGTTGGCGATAGGTTTCTCTTTCGGCCACTTATATTTTTCCGTGAACACGTTTGTAATCTTCATCTTTTCGCTTCCTCCGAAAATTTCAAGACTCCGTCTGGCGGCGTTCCGCGCATTGGAAGTCAGTTTTATACAACATAGCGGCGGAGTTCCGCCGCTATGTTGTTCCTCAAAGATTAAAAGCAGGGCATAACCGTCATCACATAGAGGACGTGGATAATGCCGAAAAGGATTGAGACCAGCCAGCTTTGTTTGACCAGCGATTTGATGTCGTATCCACCAGTACCCATCACGATGGGCATCGCGCTTGTCGCCATCGGTGTCATGTAGGCAGTCAGTCCGGCGGCAGTAACGATGACCAGCAGTCCGATGGGGTTGGCGCCAATGGATTTGCAGGTCATGATGACGATGGGGGCGAAAATGTTGATAACCGCTTGGTTTTGCATGAACTGCGTGAGGATGAAAGGAATGGTGAAGAAGATGGCGCCCAGAATATAACCATTGCGAACGTTTCCGACAACAGAAGCGAGGGCTTGGCCGATCACGTCCCCTGCTCCTGTTTTCGTCAGTGCACCCGCCATGGCGAGCGCGCCGATAAGCATACAGGCTAAGTCGATGGGCAGGGCAGCAATGGCTTCCCTGCCGGTCAAAGTACCGCAGACCACGGTGAGGACCGCGCCGAGCAGACAAGCCTGCCACGTGGCGACGCCGATTTTGCCTCCCATGAAGAAGAGAACGATTACGCCGAAGAAGATGATCACTCCTGCCCAGTCTGCGAACTTGTTCAGAGGTTTCTTCTCGGCGGAGGACACGGACGTCATGGCGATGGGTATAACGGGTTTTTCGGGGGCAAGCTTATAACCTATTGACCACGCCCAGAGCGGCGCGATGAACAAAATTGGCCAGCGTCCGATGGTATAGTCGATAGGACGGAACGTCAGGCCCGTGCCGTAGGTTTCGAGGAACCCTTGGAAAATGCATGATTCCTGGATGGATCCTCCGAACGGGAGTACACAGCAGCCCGCCACGCAGACCATTCCCAGTGGGA
>CAYUPA010000290.1:0-2419 GCA_964446565.1 uncultured Lachnospiraceae bacterium | reverse complement strand
GTGCAGTATATTTGTCATTATCCGTCGCCGCTTGGGGAAATTCTGCTTGCCGCGGATGAAGCCGGCCTCGCGGGCTTATGGTTTGAGCGGCAGGAGCCGGCTGCCCGGTATCTTGAAGCGGATCATGCGGAGCGGGATACGCCTGTGCTGGCTCTTGCGAGGCAGTGGCTGGATGCTTATTTCGCCGGAGAGGAACCCGTGGTCCGGCTGCCGCTGCATTTTACAGGGACAGAGTTTCAAAAGGAAGTCTGGGAGATTCTTTGTACGATCCCTTATGGACAGACAACGACCTACGGCGCGATCGCGAGGAAGATCGCCGCGAAGCGGAAAATCCCGCGCATGGCCGCGCAGGCGGTTGGAGGCGCTGTCGGAAGCAACAAAATTTCAATTATCGTTCCCTGTCACCGGGTTGTCGGCGCAAACGGCTGCCTGACGGGCTACGCCGGCGGCATGAACACAAAAATTTATCTGCTGAAACTGGAAGGAGCGTGGAAGGAGAGTTTCTTTATTTAGCGCTATAATGAGAAGCGGGAAAATTCCCAAGGTAAATCCCGCGGCGGATGCAAGATGAAGAAGGAAACAAGAATAAACGTATCAGAAAGGAAGACACCAATGGCAAAAGAATTACCGAAACGAAGCGAAATTCCGGTGGAATATACCTGGAATTTAGCGGATATGTACCCTACGGTCGAAGACTGGGAGGCCGAGATCGCCGCGATTCAGAAAATGACGGACGAACTTGCGCGGATGGAAGGCAAGCTGACGTCCTCCGCCGACGCGCTTTTTGACGGGCTTGAACTGAGCGCGCGGATGGAGCAGAAGCTCGATCTGGCGTATAACTATGCGTCCCGTTTGAGCGATGAGGATACGAAGAATGCGAAACATCAGGCCATGCTCCAGAGACTGGCCGCGATCGTCGCCGAAATCGCCGGCCGCCTCGCGTTCTGGGACCCCGAGATTCTGGCGCTGGACAACGCCGTGCTGGAACAGTACTATGCCGAGAAACCCGCGCTTTCGCTCTACCGCCGGCATATTGAGGAAATCCAGCGCGAAAAGCCGCACAGGCTTTCTTCCGCGATGGAAAAGCTGATGGCCATGACAACGGAAATCCGGAATACGCCGGGCCGGACGTACTCGATCTTCACAAATTCCGATATGGTGTTTCCGGAGGTGACGGATGAAAACGGCGATACGGTTCGCCTGACGCACGGCCGGTTTATCGGATTTCAGGAATCCACGGACCGGAGGCTGCGCAGAGAAGCCTTCGAGAAGCTCTACCACACCTATCAGCAGTATAAAAATACGATCGCGAGCCTGTACAGCGGACAGGTCAAGTCGCAGATATTCAACGCCCGCGCCCGCAGCTACGCCTCGTCTCTTGACGCCGCCGTGACAGCGAACGACGTTTCCCCGAAAGTGTATGAAAATCTGGTACGTACGGTGAACGCCAATCTCGACAAGCTGCATCGCTATGTGCGCCTGCGCAAAAAATGTCTTGGTCTCGACGAGCTGCACATGTACGATATTTACACGCCCATGATTCCGGACGCCGCGAAGGAGATTCCGTTTGAAACGGCCAGGGAAACCGTTTTAAGGGCGCTTGCGCCGCTTGGCGAAGATTACGTGCGGACGGTGCGGGAAGGTTTTTCGAGCCGCTGGATTGACGTGTATGAGAACGAGGGAAAACGCAGCGGCGCGTATTCTTCGGGCGCCTATGGCGTGCATCCGTATGTCCTGCTCAATTACAGCGGTTCGCTCGACAGCATGTTTACGCTTGCGCATGAGATGGGCCACGCCATGCATTCCTACTATTCCAACGCGTCCCAGCCCTTTATTTACGCGGACTACCGGATTTTTGTCGCGGAGGTCGCTTCCACCTGCAACGAGGTCCTTCTCATGGAGTATCTGTTAAAGAACACCGCCGACAAAAAAGAACGCGCCTATCTTCTGAACCATTATCTGGACAGTTTCAAGGGAACGGTATACCGCCAGACGATGTTTGCCGAATATGAAATGAAGACGAACCAGATGGCCGAGGCTGGGGAGAGTTTGACCGCCGACGTACTGGATAAGGTCTATTTTGATCTGAACCAGAAATATTATGGACCGGACATGGTGTCCGATCCGGAAATCGCGACCGAATGGGCGAGAATTCCGCATTTCTTCTACAATTTTTATGTCTATCAGTACGCGACCGGCTTCTCGTCCGCCGTCGCTATCGCGCGCGGCATCCTGAAAAACGGCGCGCCCGCGGTCGAGGCTTACAAGCGCTTCCTCTCCGGCGGCTGCTCTAAGCCGCCTGTCGAGCTTTTGAAAATCGCCGGCGTCAACCTTGAAACTCCCAAGCCGATTCAGGACGCGCTCGACGTTTTCGGCGAGATCCTTTCCGAGCTTGAGGCCCTGGTCTAAAGCAAAGCGC
>CAYUPA010000289.1:0-2426 GCA_964446565.1 uncultured Lachnospiraceae bacterium | reverse complement strand
GGAATTCTTTCGTGATCCCAATCTTGACATCCCCTCGGCCGCGGGGCGGTGCGACGTCAGCTACTCGCGGTTTCGGACGCTTTTTTCCGAGATTTACAAAATGAGCGCGAAAGAGTATCTTATCCGGCTGCGCGTTGAAAACGCCGGCTATCTGCTTGAGGAAAGCGCGCTGACGATCGCGGAAGTCGCCGCGGCCTCCGGATTTAAGGACGCGTATTATTTTTCGGCGGTATTTAAGCGTGTAACCGGCAAATCACCGGCCGCGTTCCGGCGGGAACGGCTGGGCAGAGAGGTTCCCCGCGGGTCTGCGCCTTGACGGGGAACGGCTTTTCATGCTACAATAAACCATACTTGAATTGGAGAGGTGACATGCCGATGCTCGATTTGCGGGCGCTGATACAGGAAAACCGGGTCTGCGCGATTCTGCGCCGCGTTCCTCTGAATACGACCGTGCGGTATGCCCGCGCGCTGTATGACGGGGGCATACGGATGTTTGAGGTTGCTCTTAATTCTGAAAACGCATATCGTCAGATACAGCGGCTGCGGGAAGAATTTGACGGGGCGGCATGGATCGGCGCGGGCACTGCGACCGATCCGGAACGCTGCACACAGGCGCTCTCGGCGGGCGCGCAGTTTTTTCTGACGCCCTCCGCGGACAGGGGCACGCTGAAGTTCTGCGCGGATCATGACGTTCCGCTTCTTCCCGGCGTGATGACGCCGACGGATGTGGCGGTCTGCCTGTCCTATGGCTATACGACGCTGAAGCTTTTTCCGGCGGGAGATATGCCGCTTCACTATATTCACAGCCTGAAAGGGCCGTTTGACGGGACCGAATATGTCGCGGTCGGCGGTGTCAGTCCGGAGAATGTCCGCCGGTTTTTCGAGGCGGGTTTTATCGGCGTGGGGATGGGAAGCAATCTCGCGCCCGCGGACCTCGTAAGGGAGGAGCGCTGGGAGGAGATAGCACAGTGCGTCCGCGCCGTATTTCAAACGATACAAGGAGCCGGGAAATGAGGATTACTGCTGTACACACCTATCGTGTGCGTCCGCGCTGGTGTTTTGTGGAAATCGAGACGGACGAGGGCTGGTCCGGATGGGGCGAACCGGTGCTGGAAGGCCGCGCCGCTACGGTGCAGGCCTGTGTTGAGGAATTGCGGCCGTATCTGATCGGAAAGGACCCGATGCGCATTGAGGACATCTGGACAACCCTGTACCGGGGCGGCTTTTACCGGGGCGGCGGCATTCTGATGAGCGCGATCGCGGGCATCGATCAAGCCCTTTGGGACATTAAGGGTAAGTTTTTTAATACGCCGGTCTACAATCTGATGGGAGGTCCGGTTCGGGACAAAATCAAGGTGTATTCATGGATCGGCGGCGACCGTCCGAAGGATGTCGCGAACGCCGCGAAGCAGAAAAAAGAAGAGGGCTTTCAAGCCGTAAAGATGAACGCGACGGAAGAACTGCAGATGATCGACAGCTACGATAAGATTGACGCGGTTCTTGAGCGTGTCGCTGCGATTCGCGAAGCCGTGGGGCGGTATTTTGGAATCGCCATCGATTTTCACGGGCGCGTGCACAGGCCGATGGCGCGGATTCTGGCGAAGAAGCTCGAGGAGTTCGATCCGATGTTCATCGAGGAGCCGGTCCTCTGCGATACGATGGAAAGTTTCGCCGAGGTGGCCCGCGCGGCGAATATTCCGATTGCCACAGGCGAGAGGCTTTATTCCCGGTATGATTTTAAGCGTCTGCTGCAAACCGGCGCGGTCGATATCATTCAGCCGGATCTGTCCCATGCCGGCGGCATTACGGAGGTCAAGAAAATCGCGGCGATGGCCGAGGCCTACGACGTCGCGCTCGCGCCGCACTGCCCGCTCGGCCCGATAGCGCTTGCCGCCTGCCTGCAGGTGGACGCGACCTGCTACAACGCGGTCATTCAGGAGCAGAGCATGGGCATCCATTATAATGAATATCATAATGTCCGCGATTACATTCTCAATAAAGAGGTCCTGACGTTTCACGACGGCTGGGCGGACCTTCCGAAAGGACCGGGCCTTGGGCTTCAGATCAACAAGGAGCTGGTCGCGGAAGAAAACAGGAATCCGCATGAATGGAAAAATCCGGTCTGGCGCCATGAGGACGGTTCCATCGCTGAGTGGTGATTCGTTAAAAAACGGCATCCGGCGGAAAATATGGAGGAATATGCGTCTGTCGGGCGCATTGGAGGCCGGGCCGCACATGGGCACTTGTACACAGACGTACAAGTACGCAAGCGTACAAGTACGCAAGCGTACTTGTGCGCTACAAAAAGAGCGTCCGCTGTTCGGACGCTCTACGAGGTGCCACCCAGATTTGAACTGGGGAATGAAGGTTTTGCAGACCTTTGCCTTACCTCTTGGCTATGGCACCGCAATGACCCGTGGGAGAAT
>CAYUPA010000288.1:0-2433 GCA_964446565.1 uncultured Lachnospiraceae bacterium | reverse complement strand
AAAGGATAAAAGGTTATGAATAAAATTGCTGTTGTAACAGGCGGCGGTCGCGGCATTGGACTGGGTATCGTACGCGAATTGGTGAAGGATTGCTATTCAGTCGTTATTATCGGCTCAAGCAAGGCAGAAAGATATCGCGAAACACTGGATGATATCAGACAATGCGGCGGCGATGTCTTTTACTTTCAAGGGAACATCCGGGACGTGGATGAAATTTACCGTAATGTTTCTTTAATATTAGAACGTTTTGGCAGGATTGACGTGCTGGTAAACAATGCGGGCGTAGCCCCGCCTGTCAGGACTGATTTGCTTGAGATGACACAGGAAAGCTTCGACTATGTAGTAGGTACAAATACACGGGGTACAATGTTTATGACACAGGCCGTCGCTAAAGCAATGATCATGCAGAAGCCGATAGACGGATGTCGCGGCATTATCATCAATATCGGCTCAATTTCCGCTGATGTTTCCTCAACAAACCGCGGAGAGTATTGTATTTCAAAAGCAGGAATTTCGATACTTACAAAGCTCTATGCGGATCGTCTGGCGGCCAGCCAGATATTTGTGTACGAAATCCGCCCTGGAATTATTAAAACCGACATGACAGCTGTTATGCAGGAAAAGTATGACGCACTGTTTGCCGGCGGCATTTCTCCTATTGCTCGCTGGGGTACACCCGAAGATATTGGAAAAATAGCGAAGGTGCTTTGTTCCGGGGCATTCCGTTATACGACCGGGCAGGTTATTTATGCGGACGGCGGCCTTCATATCCAGAGACTTTAAGCTCGGGAGAGATTGATTTGCAAGCAGAATGGATTACAGAGAATATTTGTGGGTATCCGCTTCGCGTCCGATATGTGGGCACGGTGGTTGTAGGCAGCGGCACAGCGGGGCTTAACGCTGCAGATCAGCTGAGGAAAATGGGATATCAGGATGTGATAATCGTAACGGAAGGAGTCAATAGAGGCACTTCAAGGAATACAGGATCAGATAAGCAGACCTATTATAAATTGACCCTTGCCGGAGGAGAAGCAGATTCGGTGGAGGAAATGGCTCTTACTCTTTTTGACGGTCAATGTGTAGACGGCGATCATGCTCTGGCAGAGGCTGCCAACTCAGTTTCTTCTTTTCTTAACCTCTGTAATCTGGGTGTACCGTTTCCCGTCAATCGATTCGGTGAGTATGTCGGCTATAAGACGGATCATGATCCGCGTTGCCGAGCCACATCTGTCGGTCCCTTAACCTCCCGGAGAATGACAGAGGCCTTGGAACAATCCGTCAGAAAACGGGATATTCCGATTTATGACGGGTATCTTGCGGTGGCCATTCTGAAATCCCACGGGCGGGTGTGCGGGTTGGTTGGTGTAGATCTTCATGCGGAAACTTATGAAAGCGCCTATACGGCTTTTTGCTGTTCAAATATTGTATGGGCGACCGGCGGCCCGGCAGGAATGTACCAATCATCGGTCTATCCAAAGGGTCATTTCGGCATGAGCGGCGTCCCGCTCGAAGCAGGGGCAAGGGGAAAGAATCTGACGGAATGGCAGTACGGATTGGCCTCATTGTCCCCCCGCTGGAATGTTTCAGGGACATACATGCAGGCGATTCCAAGGTTTTTTTCAGTGGATTCAGATGGAGGAAACGAACGGGAATTTCTGGCCGAATTCTTTTCAAGCGATGAAGATATGCTCACGAAGATATTTCTCAAAGGCTATCAGTGGCCGTTTGATGTTCGAAAGATTGAGAACGGCTCATCGATTGTTGACGCACTTGTTTACATAGAAGTCTGCATAAAGAACCGCCGGGTGTTCCTGGATTATAGAGATAATCCAGGTCGGAAAGAGCTGGATTTTTCTGTTCTGGGAGAGCAGGCGCGTGAATATCTGGAACAGGCCGGAGCTGCTTTTGGAAGACCGATCGACCGGCTTCTCCGTATGAACGAACCCGCTGTCGAATTTTATAGGAAACACGGCACGGACTTAGCGGAACAGCCGTTAGAGATTGCACTCTGCGCGCAGCACAACAATGGCGGGTTGGATGTAGATCTGTGGTGGCAGACGGATGTGCCGGGGCTTTTCGTTGTTGGTGAGGCAGCGGGGACACATGGTGTATATCGCCCGGGAGGAAGTGCCTTAAATGCGGGACAGGTGGGGTCTATGCGGGCGGCGCAGTACATCTCGACGCGAGGCGCGCTCCCCGCAAACCGAAGCGAATTCCTGGCATCATGTGAGCAAGTTCTGCCTCGGCATATTCGTCTTTGCCGCAACGTTGTAGGGGAATATGATACTGTGGGTGACCTTTGGGAGTCGGCACGGGAGCGTATGAGCCGTACCGGTGGCCCTGTTCGTGCAGCATCTGCCATTGAAGAGAGCCTAGTGCTGGTGAAGAAGAACTTTGAAGCGCTGAATGAGGAGGCGCGTGTCAGGAATTATC
>CAYUPA010000287.1:286-2495 GCA_964446565.1 uncultured Lachnospiraceae bacterium | reverse complement strand
GTTTATTTTGGGATTCGTTCCGGACGAGGGCATTGCTTTTGAACATGCTGCGGACGAAGGCATTATTTGGGAACGCGTTCCGGACGATGGCATTATTTTGGAACGCTTGCCGCATGAAGGCATTGCTTTAGAGCGCATTAACGCCTTGTCAGGGATTATTTCAAAAACCGCTCAAGAGCGTCTGCCATGAGACGCCAGGAGTCGTGGGCGCCCGGATTATGACGATCGGTATTAAAACCGTGCGGGACGCCGCGAAAACGCTTCAGGGTCACCTCAACGCCGCTGCGGGCGAGCTTCAAAGCGTATTCCTCGCCTTCATCCCGCAGAGAATCCAGTTCGCAGGTGATGATCAGGGCCGGCGGCAGGTCCTTCAGCAAATCGTCCCCGGCGAAGAGAGGCGAGCAGTAGGGTTCGCGGCTCTGTTCGGGCGTGCAGTAGCATTCGTTGAACAGCCGCGCCGTTTCCGGAGGAATCGCGCCTTCCACGTAGAATTTGTCGCCGGGTTCGGTCGCGAGGTCCATCGGCGGATAATCGAGAATCTGCCCGCGGAGCGTAAATTCGCCGCTTACCTTCGCCATCATCGAAACGACCGCGGCGATGTTGCCGCCCGCGCTGTGTCCGCCCACGGCCATCTTCTCCGGATCGATTCCATAGTCCTCGGGATGAGTGCTGACATGGAGAATGGCGTCGTAGACATCCTCCTTATCGGAAGGATACGGGAATTCCGGCGCGAGACGGTAATCGACCGAGATCACGTTGATTTCGAGCTTTTCGCGGATATAATGGCAGAATACGTCATTGTCCTCCGCGCAGCCGGCGATGAAGCCGCCGCCGTGCAGATTGAAGAAAACCGGCGCCTTCTCCCGTCCGGAGTGGTAATACAGGGCGCGGACGGACCCGGCGCGCGTGGGAATGCGGATTTCCTCGCCGATGCATTCTTCTTTTGTTTTGCGCCGTTTGCGGAAGGAGCGCACAAGAGCCTGAAATGAGGTTGAGTCAGACATAACCATCATCCTTTCCATGAGTTTGCCGGTCTGATGAGATAAAGTCCGCGGGCACAGTCCGATGTTCTTATTTTACGATGTCCGCGGACACGATGCATTTGTTTTATAATACGAAGTCCGCGGACACAATCCATTGGTTTTATAATATGAAGTCCGCGGGCACAACCCGCTGGTTTTATAATATAAAGTCCGCGGGCACAACCCGCTGATCTTTTAGATAGCCGCGAAGCCGCGCGAGATTTCCGTCGTACCGGTAGCCGTGAATCCCAAGCGCCTCGGCGCCCCGAACGTTGCGTTCCACATCGTCAATAAAAAGGCATTGCGACGGCGCAAGACGGTAGGTGTCCAGAATGTGCCGAAAGATGCCGGGCTTTGGTTTGCAGCAGTGCAGGTCGGCGGAAATGACAAGCGCTTCCATATAGCGAAACGCCGGGATATGCGGAGCGTACGTATGAAACTGGACCCCGGCGTTGGAGCAGACAAACAGGCGAAGACCGCAGCTTTTGAGCTTTGCGATCAGCTCTTCCATACCGGTGTACACCGGAAGATTTTCATACCAGTGGTATAGAACATCATGAGCCGCCTTATGAAGAGCGGGGCGAATCCGCGTCCGGTTTACGGCATCAAATTCCTGCAGGGTGATCGTGTCTTCGTCCAGCCGTTCCCATTCGGGCGTGTAAAAAATGTTTTCCGTGAGTTCCTGCGCGTCCTCGGGCGAGGAGCAGAAACAGCGGCTGAAAAAAGGAGGGTCGTAGTGCACGATCACGTTTCCCATATCAAACAGTATATTGCGTATCATCAGAGAACCTCCGGGCATATGGTACGGCATCCGAAACCTGCGAACCTTTACCGCAGCGCGTTTACGCTGCGGAAATCGCTGGTATCTGCAAACTCAATTTCACAGACTTCCTCTTCTGTCTGCGGCAGGGTGACCGCATGGTATACACCGTCGACCTCCCCCAGATAGATCACAACCTGGTCGCCGGTAAACAGGAGAGACGGATATTCCAGCGTGCTCAGCGCCGTCTCGGTATCCTTTTCCGACAGGTCGCTTAGATCGATGGGAGCGCCGACGGTATCCGATCCGTCCCGCAAATCCCGGGGCAGCATGAAGCCGAAAGTACGGAACAGGAAGCCCGGCAGACTTTCCTCGTCCACGCCGCCGTTCGCGTCGCCCTGCCCGAACCGGGAACCGATCAGTTTAT
>CAYUPA010000287.1:0-276 GCA_964446565.1 uncultured Lachnospiraceae bacterium | reverse complement strand
TAGAAGTTCGTCCAGGTATAGTCCAGATAGCCCGCGCTGACGGAGGAAGAAGGCAGTTCTTCCCTGGAGAAAGTCAGCATCCCGTCCGCGTCCTGTCCGGGGAGAAGAAACGAGAAGGTCCCGTCGCTTTCGCCGGCGAGGGGAAAGGAACAGCCCATATCGAGCGTCACGCCGTTCAGGTATTCCTGCGCGCTGGTAATGATAAGAGACTGTTCAGGCTCGGCAAAGCGCCGCCATTCTTCCTCGGAGGAGGCGACAGCGACGCTGTCTTTATGC
>CAYUPA010000286.1:0-2496 GCA_964446565.1 uncultured Lachnospiraceae bacterium | reverse complement strand
CGGTTTGTGGAATAGACCCGTTTATAGTGATTGTACACCGCGACGGCGAGCGCTTTTTTCGCGCGGTCCTGCCCGATAACGTATTCGTCCAGATAGTCCTTGATATCCTTCGGCTTCGGCAGCTTCTCGTCCATCGCCGCGTCATCGTAGTCGGCCAGTTCGTCTTCAATGATCTTTGCGCAGGTCTCAACGCATTCGTCGCAGATATAGACGCCGTTTCCCGCCACGATGCAGCGCACCTGCTTATCCCCTTTTCCGCAGAACGAGCAGACAAAATGCTTTCCATCCTCGTTTCTGGAAGTCATTCCCTCACCCCGATTATTTCTTTATGATAACCTGATCGACGATTCCGTATGCAACCGCTTCCTCCGCGCTCAGCCAGTTGTCTCTCTCCGTATCCCGCTCGATCACATCGAGCGGCTTACCCGTATTTTCGCTCAGGATGCGGTTTAAGCGGGCCCGGGTCGCGAGGATATGGTCAGCGGTGATCTTAATGTCCGATGCCTGTCCCTGTGCGCCGCCCGCGGGCTGGTGAATCATGACCTCGGCGTTCGGCAGAATGTACCGCTTTCCCTTCTGCCCTCCGGACAGCAGAAACGCGCCCATGCTGGCCGCCATTCCAAGGCAGATCGTTGACACGTCCGCGCGCACATGCTGCATCGTATCATAGATCGCAAGGCCGGCCGATACGGACCCGCCGGGGCTGTTGATATAGAAGTGAATATCCTTCTCCGGGTCCTCGGAATCCAAAAACAAAAGCTGCGCGACGACGAGACTGGCCGTCGCGTCGTTGACCTCCTCCGAGAGAACGACGATTCTCTCTTTCAGGAGCCTTGAAAAAATATCATAGGAACGTTCCCCATGGCTCGTCTGTTCAATGACATACGGCACAAGCGCATTCTGAAACTGATACATACTCTGTCCTCCTCTTTATAAAGCAATTCCCATGCCGCATATATATGCAGCGGCACGGGATCCGATCCGTATTGTCCCTCAGGCGTTTTGCAGCAGGTCCATCGCCTTTCGCAGGCGTATCTGTTCGAGGATATTTTCCTTATCCTCATCCGTGAGCGTCTCCCGCAGCTTATCCGCCTCCATGTTGTACGCAAGGGCCATATCGGCGAGTTCCTTCTCGTATTCCTCGTCGGACGCCTCGATGTTCTCCGCCTTCGCGACCGCGCCCAGCACCAGACTTTCCCTGATGTATTTCTCCGCGTCCGGACGCACCGAACTGCGCAGTGAATTGATATTGCTGTTGCTGAGTTCAAGATACCGCTCGAGGGTCATCCCCTGCTGGAGAAGATTGTTTGCGAAATTCCGAATCGTATTCTCCACCTGATCTTCGATCATCGCCTCCGGGATGTCCATCTGCGCGTTTTCAACCGTCCTGGCAAGCACTTCGCTGCGGTAGCGGCTGTCCGCCTGCGCCTGCCTGCTCTCCCGCAGGCGGCTGCGCACATCCGCCTTATATTCATCGAGCGTCTCATATTCGGACACGTCCTGCGCGAACTCGTCGTCGATCGCGGGCAGCTCTTTTCGCTGAATCTTCTTTACAGTAACATTAAATAGAGCCTCCTTGCCGGCGAGATCCTTCTGATGATAGTCCTCCGGGAAGGTCACGCTGACTTCGCACGCCTCGCCGGGCATTTTGCCGACGAGCTGATCCTCGAAGGTATCGACAAAGGTGTGCGAGCCAAGGACAAGCGGGTGATCCGTATCTTTTCCGCCTTCAAAGGCCGTTCCGTCCACAAACCCCTCATAGTCGATCGTCACCGTATCGTCCATCTGCGCCGGACCGTCCTCCACATCCAGAATCCGGGCGTTGCGCTCCGCCGTCCTGTGAATGTCCTCTTCCACGTCGTCGTCCGTCACGACGACCGTATCCTTTGCGATGCCCAAATTCTTATACGCGCCGAGCACAACCTCCGGGCGAACCGCCACCGTCGCGTTCACGACGATATCCTTGCCGTCCTCGATCTTCTCAACGTCGAGCCGCGGACGGGAGGCGACCTTCACATCCAGTTCCTTCACGGCGCTTTCATACGTGTCGGGGATTATATCATTTAAGGCATCTTCATAGAAGATCTCCTTCCCGTAGGTCCGCTCGACAAGCTTTCGCGGCGCCTTGCCCCTGCGAAAGCCCGGCACCGTGATTTCGCCGCGGTTTCTGCGGTAGACGCGGTCAATCGCGCTCTCAAACGCATCCGGCGCGATCTCCATGGTGATCTTAACCATGTTATGCTCTAATTCTTCCAACCTGTTGCCCATGTATAAACTCCTCCTCGAGTATTTCACTTCTGCACATTCTCACGTATTATATCGTATCGTTCGTAGAATCGTCAAGGGAAATATCCGGTTTGGGAAGAAAATTATCCTGCTTTCCGTACCGCAGCAGTTCAAAATTGAGAAAGCAGACCGAAAGCGCGACCGCGACATAGACATTGACGATGCTAAGAACCGTCGTCACCGCCGTATTCACCCCAATCATAAGCGCCG
>CAYUPA010000285.1:0-2520 GCA_964446565.1 uncultured Lachnospiraceae bacterium | reverse complement strand
CGGTCAAGTCCTGCAAGGGCCAAGTCCTGCAGGGGGCATGTCCGGCAAGGGGCAAGTCCTGCAAGAGCCATGTCCTGCAGGGGGCAAGTCAGGCAGGGGCAAGTCCGGCAACGGTCAAGTCCTGCAAGAGCCAACTCCCGCAAGGATCAAGTCCGCAATGCCCATGTCCATAATGCCCATGCCCGCATTGCATCCTCCCGGTTTCCCGCTTTTGGATTATCCGTGCAGATACTTTGCGCGGTATTCCGCGTTGATTTCGGAGATTTCCTTCTTTCCGTCAATGTAGTCCTGATACATTGTATAAGGATCTCCGCCGCCGAGACAGCAGGAGGAGCAGTTTTCGCAGCCGCCGCCACCGCAGTCCAGCGACCGTTGGATGATGTCTTCCCGTTCTTTTCGGGTTGTATCTTTGATTAAGATTTTCATGGACGCACCGCCTCCTTCCTAAATTTACCCGTTTTCGCGGTCTTTTGCATGGGCCGCGCTTTGCCTTACATATTCCCGATAACCGCCTGTCAGATTGCAGGCATCATATCCCGCGTCGGAAAGCAGTTCAGCGAACTGACCGCTGATTTCCCCTGCCTGACAGAAAAGGCAGATCCGTTTCTCCTTCGGGAGATCGTATAGCTCTCCGACCCGCTCCGCCGGAATATTGACGGCCCCCGGAATGGTTCCCAGGGCGTACATGGTTTCGCTGCGAAGATCGACGAGGATGTCTTCGCTCCGGCGACCTTCTGCGTATTCCCAGATGTCCGTTTCCCGCATCATAATGAACAGTCACTTCCTTCCGCCGCGGAACACTCTTGGCGCGCCGGTTCGTACTCGGCACGGTGATCTGACAGAGAAAAGGAAGTTCGTTCCCTTCCGCAGACCGGGCAGTCCTCCCGGGCCGTGCCGATATGGACGGTCTGCGCGCGCATGGTAAGACCATCGATATGAAACACCCGCCCTGTGAGCAGTTCTCCGATTCCCAGCAGAAATTTGATGGCCTCTGTCGCCTGAATACAGCCAAGGAGGCCGGGAATCGTACCGAGAACGCCCGCTTCGGCGCAGGTGGCGGCGTTTTCCGGCACCCCGCCCAGCACGCAGCGCAAACACGCGCCGCGGCCCGGCACATAGGTCATAGCCTGCCCTTCAAAGCGTACGGCGCCCGCGTGAGAGTACGGCTTTCCCATAAGCACGCAGGCGTCGTTTATAAGAAACTTTGTCTCAAACCGGTCTGTGCAGTCTAAAATAAAATCATACGGAGCAACCACCGACCGGATGTTATCCGGTGTGACGCGTTCGGAAATCAGCCGTACCGCACTGTCGGGATTAAGAGCGTTAAGAGTTTCTTTTGCCGACTCGGTTTTGCTTTTTCCGATGGATTCCGTCCTATGGATGATCTGCCGGCCGAGATTGGAAAGCTCCACCGTATCGCCGTCGGCAATTCCGATCGTACCGACTCCGGCCGCCGTAAGATACATCAGCGCGCTCGCGCCCAAAGCGCCCGCGCCGATCACCAGAACGCTCGACCGTGAAAGACGTTTTTGGCCGGCGACGCCGATTTCTTTCAGGACAAAATGGCGGGCGTACCGTTCGGCCTGATCCCTGGAAAACGCCATTGTTTACACCGCGCCTCTCTTTGTTTCTTTCAGCGTTTCATTCATGCTGCCGGTGCGGTAGCCCAGCAGGTCGAGAGTGACATAGGTAAAGCCGAAGGACCGAAACTGTCGGTAGACTTCTTCCCGCGCGCGCAGCAGCTTTTCAAATTCCTCCGGCTGAATTTCAATTCGCGCGATCATTCCGTGAATCCGCACCCGCACCTGATGAAATCCCATATCCAGCAAAAGCTGTTCCGCCCTGTCCACCATGGCCAGTTTTTCTTCGCTGATCGTCTCGCCATACGCAAAGCGGGAGGACAGGCAGGCAAAGGACTGCTTGTTCCAGGTCGGAAGGCCCAGCTCTTTTGACAGTTCGCGGATTTCCGCTTTCGTTAGCTCCGCTTCCCGCAGCGGGCTTTTTATTCCCAGCTCTTTGACGGCGATCAGACCCGGACGGTAGTCCCCGTTGTCGTCCATGTTGGAGCCTTCCGCCACGGCGCTGATTCCGTTCTGCCTTGCGATCTCCCATATTTTTTCAAACAGTTCATGTTTGCAGAGATAACAGCGGTTTGTCGGATTCTGGCGGAATCCCTCTATGTCCAACTCCTCCGACCGGCAGATGAAATGGGTGATTCCGTGGGATGCGCAGAAGGCTTTCGCCTCGTCAAGCTCCCGTTTGGGGAACGAGCAGGACTGGGCCGTCACGGCAATCGCGCGGTCTCCCAGCACCTGATGGGCTGTGTAGAGCAAAAATGTTGAATCCACACCGCTGGAAAAAGCAACGGCAACGCTGCCGAGAGAGAGCAGATTGTTTTGCAGGCTCTTATATTTTTCTGATAACTCCACGTATGTACCTCCCAGTTACAACTGATTTGCGTATATCGCCTTTTCTTGCGCCTTTGATCTTCATCTTCAACACACCGGGTTGATCTCCATC
>CAYUPA010000284.1:0-2521 GCA_964446565.1 uncultured Lachnospiraceae bacterium | reverse complement strand
GCGGTTTCAGATAATGTCCGCCATCCCCTGTCCTTGTGGATTTCTTTTTTCCTGCACTTGCATTGTTCGCGGAGGAAAGGCCTGCTCAGGACATATCGTGCTCTGTAGTGTGCCGGTGCCTCTGGAATCATAATACTATAATTCGGAGAAAATAAGTAGAGTGAAAACAAAACGCCATTCGTTTTCATCATCTTTGTGCCGCCTACGACGGCAAGGTAACAAATTTGAAAATTGAGCCGCTGTCCTCCTTTGCCTCTCCGCACGGGCATCACCCTCATGATCAATGGCTGTTCTTTTTACCAAAGTCTGATACTCCTCTGGAAAGCCGTTTCAGTCCGTCTTCAAGGGTGCTTCGCGGGCAGGCGATATTCATCCGGAGGAAGGATTTTCCCGACTGTCCGTACTGAATGCCTTCGGTAACATACAGCCCTGTTTCCTTCCGGAGAAAATCCTGCAGCCGGGAGGCATCGCTGCACACTTTGCCGCAATTAAGCCAGAGAAGATATGTAGCCTGTGAGGGAACAAGGGAAATCGCCGGCAGATTCGCCTTCAGAAACGCCGCAGCGGCCTGTTTGTTTTCGTAGAGATATTGCCGCAGCGCGTCGAGCCAGTCCGCGCCCTTTGTAAACGCGGCGACAGCGGCGGGAATGGCAAAGGCGTTCGGCTCCGCGACTTCATCGGTGTTTAAGGCCCGCCATACCCTGTGCCGAAGAACGGGATTCGGTACGCTTACGGCGGCGGTTTGCAGGCCGGCAAGGTTGAATGTTTTGGTGGGAGCAATACAGGTCACGCTGTTCTCCCTGCACTCGTCGCTTACCGACGCGAAAGGGATATACTCCCTGCCCGGGTCCGTAAGATCGCAATGAATCTCGTCCGACACCACGGTCACATGATATTTTGCGGCGAGATGCCCGATACGCGCAAGGATATCCCGTTCCCAGATCTTTCCCACAGGATTGTGAGGATTGCAGAGAATCATCAGCGTGGTTTGCGGATCGGCAAGCTTTTTCTCCAGATCATCAAAATCGACGCGGTAGCCGGTTCCGTCATAGATGAGCGGGCTTTCCAGAATATGCCTGCCATTGTTGGCGATGGAGCTGAAAAAAACATTGTAGACCGGCGTCTGGATCAGGACGTTTTCCCCGGCGGTGGTCAGTTTGCGCACAGCGGAGGAGATCGCGGGGACTACGCCGGTACAAAAAATCAGCCAGTCCTTTTCCATTTTGAAATGATGGCGGGTCTCCCACCATCCGCAGATGGCAGCATACCATTCTTCCGGCACGACGGTATAGCCGAATATGCCGTGCGACAGACAGCGCTCCAGTTCATCGCGGATTTCAGGCGCTGTCTGAAAATCCATATCCGCCACCCACATGGGAAGTTCGTTCTTTGCGACATTCCATTTGAGCGATCCCGTGTTTCTCCGGTCAATGACAGAATCAAAATCGTACTTCATCAATAAGCCTCCTTGTCCAACCGATCTCTGCAAATGATAATTGTTTTTGAAGGATTGACCTTATCTTTCTCAATCGTCAGCTCGCCGATACTGTCCGCCGTGATCCGCCCGCCGGACGGATTGAGAACGCTGTCAACCCTGCTTTTAATATCCGCCTCCACAGTGGAATATTCAAAAGCAAGCGTAGTGTTTAGAAGTTTGCAGTTTTTCATCGTAAGATTCTCAATATAGCACATGCCCTGCAGACTCTCCACCGTGCAGTTTACCAATGTCAGATTTTTTGAGTTCCAGCCGAGATATTCGCCGGAAATGAAGGAGTCGTATACCGCCACATTTTCACTGTTCCAGAAAGCGTCTTTTGAGAGCAGCTTCGCGTTGCGGATCTCCACATTTTTTGCGCCGTCAAAGGAATAATTTCCGTACAGCGTCAGACCGTCGGCTTTGATGTCGGTGCTGTTCATGGCGAAATAATCGCCCTTCGCCGTTACATGATCCAAGACAACACCGCCGCAGTTCCACAGCGTTACCGCGGCATTTGGAAAAGACACATTACGCAGAATCAAATTCCTGCAGCGGCGGAAATTCTTCGGCGCCTCGATTTGGCAGTCCTCCGCCGTCATGTGTTCCGTATACCAAACGCCCGCCCGCGCCATTTCAAACCATGTGCAGTCTTTCGCATAGATATTTTTCGCGTACCACAGCGGATATTTCCACTTGAACATGGAGCCGTACAGCCTGATATCCGAGCTTTCCTTCAAGGGCGATTCCCCGTCCGTAAAAATAGTATCCTCAATGATCAGGTCATGTTCCCCAAACAGGGGGCGCTCTCCTACGTAATAGCCCTGCTTTATTTTATTCATGTGCGCATTTTCACTCCCTATTCTGTCAAGCGATTTTCGCTCCTTGTATATGTTCTTTATCCGGCATCCATCAAGCCGTGTATCTATTATACCATATTCGGCGGAACCTTTCAGCAGCTTTTTCCTATTTTTTTAGAAGCGGCCCTGAGATTTTTCGTAACAGTTCAGACGACCAGATAGTCTGCAAAAAATACCGAAAATTTAA
>CAYUPA010000283.1:0-2555 GCA_964446565.1 uncultured Lachnospiraceae bacterium | reverse complement strand
CTTGGCCGCAACGTCCATGAAAAGCGGGGCTTACTGAAAGGGGAGAGCAGGGACGCTCGCGAGATCGTGCTGGAGTGCATGAAGCGCACAGGAACGGCGGACCTTAAGGACCGCCGCATCACGGAGCTTTCCGGCGGGCAGCTTCAGCGTGTGTTTCTTGCCAGAACGTTTGCCCAGGACCCGCAGGTCATCCTTTTGGACGAACCGACCAATCATTTGGACCTGCGGTATCAGGTGGAACTCATTGATACGCTGAAAAAATGGACAGGACAGAAAAGGCGCTGCGCAGTCGCCGTGCTGCATGATATCAACCTCGCCCTTTCCTTCGCGGATACGGTTTTGCTGATGGAACGGGGAACCGTCCGCGCCTGCGGAAGCCGGGATAAGCTGGATCCTGATTTGCTGAGTGAAATATACGATATGGATGTGACAGGCTATATGCGCGCGTCTTTGAAAAGATGGCAGGACGTGGGCAATGCGGGACGCAATACACAGCGGGGCGGCGGTCCTTCAGACCGTGCGCCTGCGTTTAAGGATCCGCAAAAGAAAAGAGATTAGAAAGGCGAAACATTGACATGAACGCATTGATTCTCACGTGCGGAACCGGAGGAGGCCATAACAGCGCATGCCGGGCGCTTGATGAAGAGCTTACTCTGCGGGGACACTGTGTTAAAACACTGAATCCGTATCTGCTCAAGGGCGAAAAGACCGCGAAAACGATCGACGACGCATATATTGGTCTTGTGCAGAAAGTGCCTTCCGCTTTCGGCATGGTCTACCGCCTTGGAAACGCATACAGAAAGATGCCGGTTTCCTCCCCTGTGTATCATCTGAACAGGCTGATGGTTCCCTGTCTGGAGGAGTACCTGCAGGAGAATCCATGCGACGCGGTTATCACGACGCATCTCTTTCCGGCGGAAATTCTCACGAATATGAAGCGGCTCGGGAAAAAGATTCCGAAGACGTTTTTTATCGCGACCGATTATACCTGTATTCCCTTTACCGAGGAAACGGACTGCGATTTCTACATCATTCCCGCGAAGGAGCTTACGGAAGAATTCATAGAGCGGGGTGTTCCGAGGGAAAAGCTTGTGCCTCTTGGCATCCCGGTTGCGCGGACGTTTTACGAGCCTGTGGATTCGGAGAAGGCCAAAGCCCGCCTCGGGCTTCAAGCGGGGAAGACTTACCTTTTGCTTGCGGGAGGGAGTATCGGCGCGGGGCAGATCGAACAGATCATCCCGCTCCTCCTTGCGCGGTTTGAAAAAACGGCGAAGCTGATCGTCATCTGCGGCAGCAATCCGGCTCTGTACCGAAATCTGGAGCCGGAGTACGGAGAAAAATGCATTCTTCTACAGTTTACGACGAATATCGCGGAATACATGCGCGCGTGCAGTCTGTATCTGACAAAGCCCGGCGGGCTTTCCTCGACGGAAGCGGCGGCGATGGGGACGGCGCTCATTCACATTACGCCGATTCCGGGATGCGAAACCTGCAATATGGAGTTTTTTTCAAAAAACGGGATGAGCCTTGCCGTTTCCTCTCCGAAGAAGCAGCTGACGGAAGCCTGCGACACACTGCTTGAGAAGGAGGCGCGGGAGAAAATGATTGCAAGGCAGCGCAAAATCATCCCCCGCCAGGCTGCCTCCGCGATCTGTGATTTTCTGGAGCGCGAAGCTGTGCGATGTGAAAACGAATGATGGAGGAAATTCGATGAAACGAATCGATGACAATTCGATGAAACGAATCGATGATAATTCGGAAAAACAGACGAAGGAAGGAGCAGAGAAGGCGGGTTCCGTGAAAAGGAAGGAAACGGATCTCATCAGGAGGATCGTCTGGCTTCTTGACATCTTTTTCTGTCTGGGCTGTCTGATCTATTCCCTCGGCGTTTCCGTGTGGCACGTAATCGCCTGCGCCGCTACGGTTGTGCTGGTGAGCCTTCCGCTGCTGTTTGAAAGACTGTTTAAGATTCGGCTGAGCCTCGGTTTTTTTGTCTGCTGCAGTCTGTATGCTCTCGGCCCAATGATCGGCGAGGTGTTCCGCCTGTATTATGTTACAAGCTGGTGGGATGAGCTTCTGCACCTTATCGGCGGAATCGTATTTGCCCGGATCGGTCTTATACTGCTTGGGTTCCTGAACCGGAAGAGCACGACGGCTCTTTGCGTTGTATTCGCGCTCTGCTTTTCCATGGCGGTTTCCGTGGTCTGGGAGATCTGCGAATACGGCATGGACAGCATCGCCGGGACCGACGCGCAGCAGGATGAAATTGTTACTTCGATTCATTCCTATCGTCTCGGCGGGGAGGCCGGTCTGGTCGGCGATATCGATCCGGTTGAATCCACCGTGATCAATGGACCCAACGGCACGAGGATCGACGGGTATCTCGATATCGGCCTGCACGATACGATGGGTGACCTTCTGTTTGAAACGCTGGGCGCGGTCGCCTTTGCCGGCCACTTTCTGTATCGGGAACGGAGAAAGACGAAGAGGGCTGCTGCTAACAAATCACGATAGATGCGTTATAGGCGCATTGCCGATCTTCAGCCTTTTCCTCG
>CAYUPA010000282.1:0-2557 GCA_964446565.1 uncultured Lachnospiraceae bacterium | reverse complement strand
TATCAGGAAACGTACAGGCGTTACTGCGCGGACCGCCAGACCGTCCGCGACAGCGGGTTCTAATAAGGAGGGCGAAAAATGACGAATATTCAGGTCAGTTCCAGCGCGGGGATCTGCGTTATGCCGATCGAAGCCAGACTGATGGCAAACCGCAAGGTTTTTATCGAAGGTGAGATCAATCAGGAGAGCGCCTGCGACTTTATGAAAAAAATTCTGTTTCTGAACCGGGAGGACACGAACAGACCCATCGATGTCCTGATTAATTCCCCGGGCGGGGAAATCGACGCGGGAATGCTCATGTATGACGTGATCCAGGGGAGCAGGGCGCCGATCCGCTTATATTGTACCGGCGAGGCGTTCAGCATGGCGGCCGTCATTCTTGCCGGCGGCGAGCATGGCCGCTATATCCTTCCGCACAGCCGCGTCATGCTCCATGAGCCCCGGCTGCTCGACGGCGTGAGCGGCAGCGCCTCCTCCGTTCAGTCCGTTTCCGAGAACCTCTTAGAGACGAAGAGGAAGATGAACCGGATCCTGGCCGGGCACACGGGCAAGAGCGAAGAGGAGATCGAGGAAGCGGCGCGGTACGACCACTTCTTCAGCGCGCGGGAAAGCGTTGATTTCGGACTCGCGGACGAGGTCGTCGGATTCGAACGGCTGACTGCGGATTAGATCCTTTCTGCCCGGGCGGCGGCGCCCGCGATAAGCGCCGGCCGCCCGGGGAACCGGATCCATAAAAGAGAAGGAAATGAAAATGGAAAAAGAATTAAAGGAATCGTTTCGGAACGCGATGGAGCGGGCAAAGAGCCTCCCGAGGATCGCGATCGCCGGGGACACGGGAGCTGGAAAATCAACGTCCATGCTGGAGCTGATGGATCCCTTCGGGAGAAATTTCTATTACGCGAATATCGGGACCGTGCAGACGACAAAGATCCGGACAGAGATCATCCCGCTGTACAATATGGAGGAAAAGGAAAACGCGTGTCTCTGCATCCACTTTTTGGAAGACCCTTATACCGATATCGTCATGTCCGAATTCATGGAAGCGCTGGACAGCCATCTGAAAAAATGTTTCCGGTCCTATGAAACGGAAGACGCGGAACAGATCGTTGAAGCGGCTCTTTGTCCGGCCAGCAGGGTTTATGATCTCAGCGGTTATGCCGGCGGGATCAGGGAAAGACTGACCGGGGATGTTGACCGGCTGTGCGACAGCCTGACCTGCGGAGACGGGGACTGGCCGCCGCTTGCGGAGCAGATGAAGAAGCAGAAGGAAAAGGAGGAGCGCAGCGGGAAAAAATTCAACCGCGACAGAGCGGTCTCCGTGGAGATCGCCAGACGTCTGGACGATGAGCATTTTCGCCCGGCGCTGACCGCCGTTCAGGAGCGGATCGCAGAGATCGCCGTCAGCGTCAAAAAAGGGATACTGGACAATCTGGAAAAATACGGGAAAGAGGGACTGGAGACCGAGATCATCCGCAGGGATGGCGCCGGCGGAAGGACGGAAGATGCGGACGTGGAAAAGGTTCTTGTTTACATGGAAGCCGGAACCGGCGGGGCGGCAAGGGCGCTGCTCCGGTATCTGTACGATCAGGACGGCAAGGATCTCGTCGTGTCCCATCTGACGTATCTGGTGGCAATGTCAGACAGCGCCGCTCAGTGCGTCTGTTCTTCGCGGAACAGGTATGTGTTCCCGGAGGTCGCGTTCCCGAAGCCCGGAAAAACTTCGAATGAATGGCTCCCCCTGTTCTGCGTCCATGATCTGAAGGGTCTGGAAAACGCGAACAGTGTCGATGAAACGATCCTGACACTGCGCGAGAGTCTGCCGGACGCGGTTCTTTTGTTCCGGAACGCGGCGGCCCCGGCCGGGAACTACGCCAATGTTCTCAGCCGGATACGGAATACGTTCCGGAAACTCCCGGTGCGTATCCTGGTCACGCATTTTGATGAAGCGATACGCTCCAATCTGAAACAGCTGCTTAGCGAATCGGACGACATACCCCTCGGCTGCACGTCGGAAGAACTGAAAGGACAGGAAACGATCCTTGAGGGAAAGGTCGCGGAGGCGTATGAGAGGGCAAAAAAGGACACGGAGAAAGACGGGACCGGCGATCTCTGCTGCCTTACGCCCGGGTCCCTGCATATGCACTGCATAGACAGCGCGCCGGATTTCGATTTATTTATTGACGATTACCTGCCTGAGGAATCGAAATTATATAAGGAAAACCGTTTGACCGATATTCTCGTTGATATCTGCAGGACGCAAAGGAGGAGATATAAAAATCTACCGTGGCTGGACGATGAAACTGGAGATGCCGTGCGGAACGCCGTAACGTTCCGGTTTGACAGGGATCGGCTGGAGAAGATTGCCGAAGCCATAGCGGAAGGCGACCGAAAAAACTCTAAAGGGAATTACTACGGGCAAAGGCACCTGCACCCCCACTGGAACACGGTTTATCAGTGGAAAGGGATGCACCGCACGGGAGGCGGATGGAAATCAAACGCTGAGGTTTATGACAATATCAATATCAATATTTTTGATTTCATCTCCGGATTTATGAAG
>CAYUPA010000281.1:1650-2561 GCA_964446565.1 uncultured Lachnospiraceae bacterium | reverse complement strand
TCCCTGCTCTCCCCTTTCAGAAAGCCCCGCTTTTCATGGGCGTAGCGGCCAAGCATCACTGTTTCATAGGCTGTATAGGAAAAATACACGTCCGTAAACTGGCTCATTAGGGCGATTTTCTGCGCTGTTCGCCTGCGGTCCATCAACTCCACACTTTCGCCCTCAACCCGCACCTGCCCCTCATGCGGCAGAAGGCCGGCTATGGAACGAAGAAGCGTCGTTTTCCCGCAGCCGTTCGGACCGAGAATGCAGATTCGTTCGCCCGGCGCAGCGGAAAAGGAAATATCCCGCACCACGGGTTCGCCGCCGTAGCCGCAGGTGATATGCTCCACCGTCAGCACTCGCTTACCCCTTTCTGCGTCCGGCAAAATACACATAGATGAAAAACGGAGCGCCAAGAAGCGCCGTAATGGACCCGATCGGAATCTCCCGTCCGTCCACCAGCGTCCGCGCCGCAAGATCGCAAAGCACCATGAACGTACCGCCAAAAAGGGCGGCGGCCGGCAGCACCCGTCTGTGGGCCGGGCCAAACATGCGGCGGACCACATGGGGCGCGATCAGGTCCACAAAGCCGATGATTCCCACGAAGGCTACCGCCGTTCCCGTCAGCACAGCGACGGCGCCTATGAGCATTTTCTTGCATTTCCTGAGTTCCACACCCATGGCAAGAGCCTGCTCTTCGCCAAAGGTCATAACGTCCATCTCCCGGGTATAACGCAGGAAAAAAAGCAGCCCCAGCCCCGTCACCGGCAGCAGCACCGCCACACTGCTCCATGACCGCATGGAAAAACTCCCCCACTGCCACAGTTCGATCCGCTGCGCGTAGAGCGGGTTTATGGAAGCCAGCAGATTCATGACCGCGTTGCAGAACAGCGACACCACCGTCCCAATAAGAATGATTGTGACATTGC
>CAYUPA010000281.1:0-1640 GCA_964446565.1 uncultured Lachnospiraceae bacterium | reverse complement strand
GCCCCCGGTCAATGCGGTTCGACACGGCCATGACAAGGAATACCGTGCCAAAGCCGAAGGCGAGACTGACGACGGGCAAAAGCGCGGTGCCGCCGATTCCCGAACCCAGTCCCGTCACGATGACAAGGGCCGCTCCAAGACCGGCACCGGAACTGACGCCGAGACCGTAGGGCGAGGCCAGCGGATTTTGCAAAACCGACTGCATCACCGTACCGCCGGCGGACAGCGCCGCCCCTGTGAAAAACGCAAGCAGCACCCGGGGCAGACGAATCTCCATGATAAGGGCCGGATAGACGCTGCTCTCCGCGGCCGGCAGAGCGGTCTTAAACAGCCGGTTTGCAAGCACTGCCAAAATATCCTTCAGCGGAATCGGCACGCTGCCGACAGCGATCCCCAGGACCAGAACAAGGAGGGACGCAAGGGCCAGAAGCCCCATTTTATAACTATTCTTCATCAGAATTGCCGAAATACTCCGGATACACCGCTTCAGCCATTTGTCGAAGAGCTTTTACAATATTCTGATTGGGAAGGTTCGAGGACTGGTTATCGATATAATACACAGCGCCGTCTTCGACGGCAGTGACGCCCTCCCAGCCCGCACGGGAGAGAATCTCGTCCACGGGCGCGTCGATATAATTGACATTGGTAAGGATTACGTCCGGATTCTGGGCCACCACATCTTCTTCCTTCACAGGAATCCATCCTTTTTGCGAGGCCAGAATATTTTCCGCGCCAATGATTTCAATCATCTCGTTTATGTAGACCCCGTCGCCGAAACTGTACAGATCGGGCGCCGCGGCAATTTCAAAATATACGGTTTTTTTATCGGTGATCGTCTTACCGACAGCGGCGATTTCATCAATCTCGCTCTTTAATGTGTCGGCAAGCGTTTCGCCGGCTTTCTGCTCGCCCAGCAGTTTCGCCAGAAAACTGATATCGCCGTAGATGCCCTCAATGCTCTCGGCGTTGGGAACGCAGGCAACGCACACACCCATATCGACGGCCTGCTGAAAAGGAGATTCCTGGTCGTACAGGGACATATTGCTCACGAGCAGAAGGTCTGGTTTCAAGGCCAGAAGCTGTTCCATGTCCGGCTCGAGCATATCAAAAGCAGGCAAATCCGCGGGCAGCCCCTCAAGGCCCACACTCTGCGCGTCGCATCCAGTAATCGCATCCCCGCGGCCCAGAGCGATGACCATTTCGGTAATGGACGGCGCCAGCACCACGATGGATTCGATGGTATCCGGGACGGTAATTTCGGCCCCGCTGGGGTCCGTCAGGGTTTCGGCTGTCCCTGAAGCGCTTCCGCCATCCTCTGCAGCCCCGCAGGATGCAAAATTCATTACAATCATCAGAAGAACCAGCCCGAACACCAGACAGGTCCTTCTGTATATTTTTTTGTTCATGAGAATACCCCCTTTTTGTATTGAAGGAGCGCCGGGAAGTCCGAATTGAAAGAAGCTCCTTCTGATAGGACAGTATACCACGTCCGCCGTCCTTTTTCAATTTTGAATTTACACGTAAATTTCTTAAGAAAGTCCAGTGAAGGACCTGCCCTGGGACCTTGCCCTGGGAATTTGTCTTTTGTTACTATTCACGGGTCAGTTGGATGGGATAATGTTGGATCATAACAAATTGAT
>CAYUPA010000280.1:0-2600 GCA_964446565.1 uncultured Lachnospiraceae bacterium | reverse complement strand
CAGGAGTACGTTGAATCCGCTCGCGCCATAGGGATGACGGATATCCAGATCATTTTCGAGCACGTCCTACCGAACTGCCTTTCGCCGATAACCGTACAAATCGCGCTCAGGACGGCGTCCTGTATCATCACAGCGTCCGCTCTCAGTTATCTGGGGTTCGGCGTCCTTCCGCCCGCGCCCGAGTGGGGCGCGCTGCTCTCGGCCGGCCGAAATTACATCAGAGGATACAGTTATCTGTGTTTGTTCCCCGGTCTTGCAATCATGATTACAGTTCTGTCCTTAAACCTTGTCGGAGACGGATTTCGGGATGCCATGGATCCAAAGCTCAGACGCTAGGGAGGAAATATGGAAAGAAACGATGCTGTTCTTGAGGTCAGGAACCTGACTGTCCAGTTTCATATTGAGAAAGACATCATTGAGGCCGTGAATAACATCAGCTTCAGTCTCCCAAAAGGGGCAACGATGGGGCTCGTGGGAGAAACGGGGGCTGGGAAAACTACGACAGCCAGAGCGATCATGGGGCTGATACCGCAGCCGCCCGGAGTCATCAAGTCAGGAAGCATTACAGTGTGCGGCCACAACATGTTAAAACTCAGCAAAAAAGAGCTGAGCGGCATCCGCGGCAAAGATATTTCCATGATATTCCAAGACCCTCTTACAGCGCTCAATCCCGTGGAAACCGTCGGCGAGCAAATCGCCGAGAGCATTTTGATCCATGAAAGAGTTCACAGGAGAGAGGCGCAAAAAAAAGCCGCCGAAATGCTGGAAGTCGTCGGAATACCTGCAAACCGCGCGCATGAATATCCGCACCAATTTTCCGGCGGAATGAAGCAGCGGGTTATGATCGCCCTAGCCCTCTCTTGCAATCCGAAACTATTGATCGCGGACGAGCCTACGACAGCGCTGGACGTCACGATCCAGGCGCAGGTGCTGGAACTTATGAAGAAAGTCCGTGACACATACCAGATGTCCATGATTATCATCACCCACGACTTGGGAATTGTCGCAGAAGTGTGCGACACCGTGGCGGTCATGTATGCGGGAAGAATTGTCGAACGGGGAACGCTTGAGGACGTTTTTCTCCGCACAAAACACCCCTATACAGAAGGACTGTTTAACTCTTTACCCGATCTGGACAACAGAACAGCCCCGTTGGTGCCGATCCCCGGCATGATGCCCGATCCCGCTAATCTCCCCGCCGGTTGCGCTTTTGCGCCGCGTTGCCGCTACGCCACCGAGAAATGCCGACAGAGACTGCCGGGCGAACTGGCCATTTCCGCAACACACGGTGTCCGGTGCCTTGCCTACGAATCAGGGGATTTTCATCTCGACAGAGAGGAGGAACCCCAAGGTGAACGCTAACATTCTCGAAGTAAAAAAACAGAAGAAATACTTTAAGGTTCCCGAAGGGATCCTTCACGCAGTTGACGATATTTCTTTTTCTATTCCTTACAATACAACGCTCGGCGTTGTCGGTGAATCAGGGTGCGGCAAATCCACGCTCGGACGGTGCATCCTCAGACTGATAGAACCTACATCAGGAGAAATCGTTTTCGAAGGAAAAGACATCTTAAAACTCGATAAAAAAGAACTTCGCGCGATGCGCAGAGAGATGCAGATCGTCTTTCAGGACCCCTATTCTTCGCTTGATCCTCGCAAGACAGTCTTCCAGGCAATACGCGAACCCATCGCGAAAAACAAACTCCGCCCAAAAGTGGAGCAAGAGGATCGCGTTATCGAGCTTATGGAACTTGTCGGTCTTGCCGAGAGGCTCTCAAATTCCTATCCGCACGAACTCGACGGTGGACGCAGACAGCGGATCGGCATAGCGAGAGCGCTTGCCATGGAACCACGCTTTATCGTATGCGACGAACCTGTGTCAGCCTTAGACGTCTCCATTCAGGCGCAGATTTTAAACCTGCTCAAGGATCTGCAAAACAGGCTTGGACTGACCTATATCTTTGTCACGCACGATCTGAGTGTCGTGAACCATTTTTCCGATCGAATCATGGTTATGTACCTCGGGCAGATCGTTGAAACGGCGCCGACGGAGGAACTGTTCGCAAACCCGCTTCATCCGTATACTGAGGCTCTCCTCTCCGCCATTCCCGTGGCAAAACTCGGAAAGAAAAAAGAACGTATCATCCTAGAGGGAGAAATCACGTCTCCTATCGACCCACCTGACGAGTGCCGATTCGCTAAGCGTTGCAGATATGCCCGCGTGGAATGCCGTAAGGGGACGCCCGCGTTGAAAGAGGTCAAACCCGGCCACTTTGTCTCCTGTATCTTCCACACATAAACGGGCTTTTCCGTGTTCCGGTTTACGGTAGTTCATCATTCGCTGTATGTCGGCCATCAAACGGAAAAGGTTCAATACGTGTTTCATTTCAAAACGGCGTTCGCACATCGTCAGATTGAGAAGATGCGGGTTCAGCCATTTCATGTTATGCCTGACTTGAATTTCGGGAAAAAATGGGGTGTTATTTTGAATATTAAAGTAATTCAGCCGCCGTACCCATGGGAGCCGTCCGAGGTGGAGGAAACTGTTTCCTTTATCCTCAACGAGCTTTCTCAGTGTGACAACACGCAGGATGTGATCC
>CAYUPA010000279.1:0-2612 GCA_964446565.1 uncultured Lachnospiraceae bacterium | reverse complement strand
CATCGACGCCGGATGGCAGTGCCCGCCGTCCCACGCCGGGGACTGGTTTTCCTATGACGATGGTCATCCCTCCGGAAAGGGTGGACAGACTGTTTGCCGGCATGGGCTGTCATATGTACGGTTCGCTCGATATGCAGATGCGCGGCGCGATGCTCACGCACATGACCCTGAATGTCATAGCGCCCGCGGCGGCTCAGGCGAACAAGGCGCAGATGGCGTTCGTAAAGCACAGCGTATCGGTCTATAAGAATTTTATCAGAAAAATACTGCCCGGCTGCCTCGTCTATCATCACACGCCTGAAACCGGCAGGGCGCTATCCGAGGGGTTCAGCGCGCTTGAGATCGCTGATAAGGACGCAAAGGCCGGCGCGCTCGCGGCGTTCGCGCTGACATGCAGCAAAAAAGAGAGTTTCGCCGTGTTCCCGAGAGGAATCGATCCCGGTCTCGACTACATGGTTACGCTTGACAACAGCGGCGCGGAAATGAAAGTCAGCGGGTATGAACTATTGACCTTCGGCGTGCGCGTGAAACTTCCCGCTTCGCTGTGTTCCGAACTCATCCTGTATAAGGCAATTTAAGGCGCCGCGGACGCGCTGTCCGCGGAACGCCCGCTGCATCCGCCCCGGAATACGGCGCGGATGCGGCGGGATGCAAAAAATTTATCTTGTAAATTTATTTTGTAAATTCATAAAGCGCGATGCCCACCGCCATGGAAAGGTTCAGCGAATCAATCGCCTGACTGTGGCGGATCGTCACGCTTTCTCCAACGGACGCGAAAGAATCCGGAAGCCCGGTCGCTTCATTGCCGAAGATCAGACTGAACAGCCCTTCTCTGTGCGGGAGAGACTGCAGTATATGCTTCCCATGCAGAAGAAAAGGATACATCGCGTGTTTCCCATAGAGTTCCGCGTAGTCCTCAAAATTCGAAAAGTAATGAAAGCGCATCGCAAACAGCGCGCCCATGGACGCGCGGACGGTCTTCGGATGAAAAACGTCCGCCGCGGGCTGAATGATCGCAAGGTCTTTTATTCCAAATCCGATGCAGGTGCGCATGATCGTCCCGATATTCCCCATAACGGAGGGCGAGACGAGCACAACATGCGGGGCATTCGGCGCAAGTTCTGTCTCGAACTTGCGGAAGACGCCCACAACATAGCAGTTCTCTTTTTCCCGCAGCTTTTCCACAAGCCGGTCGTTCACGGCGCAGTGAACATTCTGTTCCGCGCAAAGGGCGCGAATCTCCGCGGCGAGGTCAGGGCTGTCAATCGCGCTGTGCAGATACACAGCCTCCGCGTCCTCCGCGCGGTTTTTCAGCAGTTCAAACGTTACAAACGCACCGAGCGCATACGAATACTGCGCTTTTTTTTGATATTTTTTGATCGTCTGCGGCATACTGAGCCTTCCTCACAGCCCGCGCTATCGGAGCGCTTCTTCAAGCTCATCCATCTCCCGCACTGTGAGACAGCTGATGTGGCTCGTTCCTTCCGCATTCCTTATGGTTTTCTCGCTGTAGCCCTGTTCAATAATACCCGTACCGTTCGTAAAGCGCAGCAGTTTTCGCTTCATATCCGCATCCTCCTGATTTTACAAAAAATATAACACGGATTCTCCGCTTTGGCAAGGCTTCCGGGTTCCCATAAAATACTTGACAAGGTTTCCGGGGTTTCATAAAATGGCTGATTTCCGGGTTTCCCGTGAAATCATTAAATTTATCTGAAGGGATAAAAAACGGTTGTAATCTCAGAGGAAAAATAGTATCATAAACTTCACGCGATATAACGCAGCGGAAGCGGCATTGGCGGAAACGCGGGAAAGAGCGAAAGGTTTCCTGCAGACACGGACGAAGGGAGGCTGGAATGGGTTTAAAACCTCAAGACAGAGCAACGGAGGCGCAAAGGCGTTCCGCAAACGGAGCGCGGCGGTATGAAGAGCAGAATTTCTCCCCAAAAAGGAAACGCAAAAGGTCGACGATTGGAAGAAAAATCGGCTCCGGGCTGCTGTTTATACAGCTTCTTTGCAGCGTTCTCCTGTTTCTCATTCTCCTGAGTCTCGGAATCCTGCCTTATAAATACATGATCGCGCTCGCCGCGGTGCTCGTCGTTTTGTTATTGATCCCGTATATGTTTTTACGGCGGTCCCGGGGCAGACGGGCTGTCTCCATTTTATTTTCGCTGTCCGTATCCTGCGTCCTGTTTTTGGGGGTCTTTTATTTATGGAAGACGAACGGGATGCTGAACGATATTACAGGAGGAAGGGCCGGTTCGAAAGCCCGCGTCGATGAAATTTCAATCATCGTCCTTGCCGATGATCCGGCGCTGCAGCTGAAGGATACGGCGTCTTACGTATACGGCATTTCATCGCAGCTCGACCGCGACAATACAAACCGCGCGCTCAAGTCGCTTGAAGGCGCGTTGGGCGGATCGCCCGCGATGCGTGAATACGATTCGCTGCCGGATCAGATCGATGCGCTTTACAGCGGAGAAACCGGCGCCATGCTCATGAACGAGCGGTTCCGGTCGCTGGCGGAGGATCATGCCGCATCGTTCAGCACGGAGACCCGGGTCCTTGATTCCTACCGCTTTGAAACGGCGGCCTCGAAAAAAAAGAATCCC
>CAYUPA010000278.1:0-2614 GCA_964446565.1 uncultured Lachnospiraceae bacterium | reverse complement strand
GGCTATTTTTGAGAGCGCATACAATTAAACGGCAAACAGGCTGAGGGCGGGGCACAAAATCCCGCCCGCTTTATCGTATCGTTGCCGCGAAGACAGCGCATCGTCCGGCACGGTCGATCATAGCGCGGCGCGTTCGATCATGGTGCGGGGCGGTCGATCATCGTCCGGCGCGTTCGTTCATGGCACGGAACCATCAATCACGGCACGGAACTGGACAAACTGAAGAGGCGAATACTATGAGATTTACTGAAATCCGCAGCGCGGATGACCTTATACGGCTTGTTGAAGAAATCGGATTTCTTCCTTTTTGGAAAAATGAGATCGCGGGCTTTTCCGTGGAGGATTGCTGCGCGCCGGAACTGTGGTTCAGCGACACATTGGACGGACCCTGGGAGTGGAAAGGGCCGATTGCGCGCAGCAGAAAATGCGTGTACGGGGAATTTTTCCGTAATAAAGCCGGGTTTGTAAGCGCAGAATGGCTGCCGGATTTCTGCAATTTCCGCAGGGACGGTTATGATTTCGATGCGCGGTATGATGATGGACTGGCTTCCAGAAAAGATAAGGGCGTTTATGACACGATTGCCGGTCATGGCGCACTGCTGTCGAAGGAACTGAAAGACATTTGCAATTACCGGAAGGGCGGCAACAGGGGCTTTGATACGGTGATCACGCGGCTCCAGATGCAGACCTATGTCGCGATCTCCGATTTTGTATATATGAAAGATAAATTCGGCAAAACCTACGGATGGGGCGTCGCGCAGTATTCAACGCCGGAAGCAATATTCGGATACGAGTATGCGGCAGGCGCATACCGCCGGGAGCCTGAGACATCGAAAGAAAGAATACTGAACCATTTGCGCACTGTTCTGCCGGATGTGCCGGAAGAGCATATAAAAAAGATTCTCGTTTGAGGCGGCGGTTTTGCAATTTCCGGAAATGGCGTTTAAGAAGCGGGCCGCCGCTTTTCAGATATCGTTCAGCGAGATTGAGACGCCGCCGGAGGCGCGATACTCGCTCGGCGTACAGCCCACATATTTTTTGAAATAGCGGCAGAAGGTTGTCGTATTATCGAAGCGCAGCGCCTCGGAAATATCTCTGATCTTGATATTGGAGGACAGCAGCAGGCGCCTGGCTTCCGCCATGCGCAGCATGGTAATGTACTGGAGTAAGGATTTGCCGGTCAGTCTTTTGAAAAGATGGGAGGCGTATGAAGAACTGATGTGCAGGCCCTCGCAGATTCGCTCCATGGAAAGCGTCCGCCAGTCGTCGCCATGGTTTTTGATGTAATCAGCCAGCTCCTCCATCAGTCCGGAGACGGTTCCGGAACCGGTTTCGTTCAGATGGGGGAGGATCATGTCCAGAATGGATGTGAGGGACGATACGATTCCGAGCTGTGAAAAATCAGTTTCCGGCGCGTTAAAGAGGGAAGCCGCGCGCTTAAACTGGATGTCTGCGGACAAGACCCGATCCGTAACTTTCTCACAATCGTAAAAGGCCGCCCCGCTGTTGAGGATTCCGTCCTTCGTCCCTGTCCCTAAGCCGCATATATCGCAGAGTTCTCCCCAAAACTCTTTGGAAACGACCATTCGGCTCCGCTCGTAGCGATCGGGATCGGCCGGATTGGAGTAATGGGTTTGCATCGCGTCCGCAATCAGAAGGCAGCCCGGCTTAATGCGGAAAATGTTGACCCCGACGACAAAATAGCCCCCTTCCGACCAGAACTGAACGATTTCTATGCTCTCGTCCCGGTGCGGCGTTGCGTACAGGGCGTCCCTGCCATGATAATGATAATCAATGTGTTCGATATGCGGTCTGTCATTCATCTTTCGTCTCTCCTGACAAAAGAAAGCAAATTCGGTACATGGATGTGACAATTTTGTCCGATGTACCGTTCCGTCTGCGGGGAGTATAATGAAAACCATACAGGCGATTCCACTCAACTTATACCAGATTTTTTCCCGCAAGGCAAGGGGGAAATGGGAAAAGAGAAAGAAATAAGCTGTAAATTTTCAAAGCAAATCCCGCACTGGAATCTGCTTTCGGAATTTACGAGGATGAAAAGGAAACCGAAGACGGCTTCGGGCCGGCAGGCTGCTTTTGTCAGAAGGCACGGAAAAACGAATGGAGAGAGAACAGATGAATCTGAAACAGGCTGCAAAAACGCTGCCCTGCGTAGACGTGGCGGTCGCGGGCGGCGGTCCGGCGGGTTTTGCGGCGGCTGTCGCGGCCGCAAGGCAGGGAAAGAAAACATTTCTGATTGAACTGAACGGCTGCGCGGGCGGCACCTCGACCGCGGGCGCCCTGCCGTTCTGGCTTGGCTACACCAACGGATCCATTCCGTTTCCGCAGATGGTTCAGAAAGGGCTTTCCTATAAAGAACTGCCCCATCCACGGAAAGCGGTAGGCGGAATTTTCGAAGAAGCCATGCGCAGAATTCGCGAGGCAGGAGGCAGCAAAGGGCCTTGTGTCGTGCCGCAGACAGACAAGTATCCGGGCCTTGACAGACTGGGCTGTCACGATGAGTTCACCTTCGATTTGGAAATCGGCAAGCGCGTTCTTGATGAAATGCTCGTGGAAGCGGGCGTCGAAATCCGCTACTACGCGAGGGTCATCG
>CAYUPA010000277.1:0-2617 GCA_964446565.1 uncultured Lachnospiraceae bacterium | reverse complement strand
AAAAGGAAGCGAACGCCTGTGAAATGTTTGAAGAATGTTACGGGAAAGAAGCGTATCAGGCGATTCTTTTATTCCTGCGGCTTGATACATTGGATCAGGGGAGGGCAATCGGCAACATGGAAGAAATGCTGAAAGCGGATAAATACCGTAAAAAGAATTATTAAACGGAATGGCTGTGATTCATAAATCTGCAGCGGATTTTGGCGGGACTGATGCCGAACGCCCCGCCGCTTTCCGCAGAAAGGGGCAAAAGCGTGGAGAAAAAAGAGCTTTATCTGTGGCAAAAGGATTGCCTGAACCGCTGGCTTTCACATCGCGGGCGGGGGATGGTGCAGGCCGCCACCGGCACCGGGAAAACGCTTTTGGCCCTTTCCGCTGTCGACCGGCTTGAACAGATTCTTGACAAAGAACTCCATATTAAAATCGTCGTGCCGTCCGGGGCTCTTTTACGTCAGTGGCGCCTCGCGGTCAAAAACCATCTTTCCGCCTCCGCGGCCCCTGCGCAGGAACGCCTTTCAGGCGGGGCCGACAGCGCGGTCGGTCTTCGCGGCGGCGGATTTTTCACACCGGACAATCGCAAATACATGATTTACGTCGTCAATTCCGCCCGCTATGAACTGGCAAGGGAAATTCTGTCCGAATTCCGAAACGGAAACGCTGTGTTTCTCATCGCCGATGAATGTCACCACTATACGAGCGGGCAAAATCGCCTGATCTTCGAATTTTATCCCCATATCGATCCGGACCGGGACAGTTTTTTCGCCCTTGGCCTTTCCGCAACCCTCCCTTCAGGTCCGCCCCTCGAGTATCTGACAACGGTTCTGGGACAGAAAATCTATGATTACGGGATTCGCGAAGCGGTGCGAAACCGAAACATTGCCTCCTATGACGTGTTTCATGTTTCGGTGCCTTTTCAGAGCGGCGAAGAGGGGGAGTATCAGGACCTTACGGAACGAATGCGCGCGCTGCGCCGCTTCCTGCTGAAGGCGCGGCCGGATTTGAAAGAGGCCCGGCAGACGTCTTTTTTTGAGAGGATGAAGGAACTCACAAAGGACAGCGATCCAAAGGTCGCGAAAGCGGCAGTCCTCTACCTCGGCCTTTCCTATAAACGCAGAAGCCGGGTCTGTCTGGCCGAAGAGAGACTGCACTGCGCGGACGCGCTCGTGGACAGGCTCCCAGGAGATCAGAGGATTCTCATTTTTGGAGAGCGCATTCAGCAGGCGGAGGCGCTGTATGCGCTCCTTCGGGACAAATATCCGGGGCAGATCGGACGGTACCATTCGCAAATGGGGACGCAGGCGAATCGGAACGCGCTTGATCGATTCCGCAGCGGTGAACTGCGGATTCTGATAACCTGCAAGGCGCTGGATGAAGGATTTGACGTACCAGATGCATCCGCCGGCATTATCCTTTCCGGAACATCCCGGCAAAGGCAGCGCATACAGCGGATTGGCCGGCTTCTTCGGAAAAACGCGCGCAAGGAACGAGTTTCCCTGTATTATTTGCACGTCGCGGACTCCGTGGAAGAAACATGGTTCCTTCCGGATTCAGGGGCAGGCCGTATTTTCGATCTCGACTATGTTCCTTCTTCGGCCTCTTTCCGAAACGCTCCCTACGAGGCCGCATCCAGCCGGATTTTCGCTTCGTTATACGAAAAAAAGGCGCCTCCGGCCGTGCTCCGGGAACTCGAGCGCTGTCTGCGCCTTGGCATCGTACGAAGCGACTGGCAGCTTGACGACCGGATTCTTGATGAAAAAATTCAAAATGCAGCCGGACTTCAGGATAAAAATTACTGGATCTGTATGAAACGTCTTAAGGGTTTCTCGCGGGATCCGGTTCTTCCGGCGTCTCAAACGCCGTCTGATGCATAGAAGGACCGTTGAAGGAGGTCCTCCGGGCCGGTCATACGTCGCCTGAATTTTCGAGGTAAACACGATATAAACTCGACAATATTATTTGTTTTGAATATTCAGCCTTTTTATTCCTCCGCTAATTTGTATTGATTTTATTGTTTTTTCATGTATAATATGAGATGAGGAGTAAGTTTGCTTCTCACCATGGATTCTTCTATAAACCCCGCGGGGCGGGATTTATAGCGTCGGCACATATTGTAGAAAGAGGTATAAGCATGGCTACTATCGATTTGACCAGGTACGGCATTACCGGCACGAAAGAGATCGTTTACAATCCTTCTTTCGAGCTTTTGTTTGAAGAAGAAACCAAGCCTGATCTTAAAGGCTATGAAAAGGGCCAGGTAACCGAACTGGGCGCCGTGAACGTAATGACGGGCATTTATACAGGCCGTTCTCCTAAGGATAAGTACATCGTAATGGACAAAAACTCCAAAGACAGCGTATGGTGGACCTCCGATGAATACAAGAACGATAATCATCCGGTCAGCGAAGAGGTCTGGGGCAAGGTAAAGCAGATCGCGCTCTCCGAACTGTCAGGCAAAAAGCTGTACGTCGTCGACGCGTTCTGCGGCGCGAACAAGGACACCCGCATGGCCATCCGCTTTATCATGGAAGTGGCCTGGCAGGCGCATTTTGTAAAGAATATGTTCATCCAGCCTTCCGAAGAGGAACTTACGGCTTTTGAGCCGGATTTTGTCGTCTAC
>CAYUPA010000276.1:0-2617 GCA_964446565.1 uncultured Lachnospiraceae bacterium | reverse complement strand
AGAGATATTTATACCCACGCCGAGCTGGGCTACAAAGAATTCAGGACCGCGGAAAAGTTCTCACAGGCGGTAAAAGCGCTGGGGCTTACCACCAGGGAGGGGTTGGCGGTTACCGGCGTAAAAGCCTATCTTAACACGGAAAAAAAGAAGAACATAAGCCTTGCCCTCATCGGAGAAATGGACGCCCTGCGCATTCCTAACCACAAATATGCCAATCCCGAAACGCAGGCGGCGCACTGCTGCGGGCACCACAGCCAGCTTACCGGGGTCCTTGGCGCCGCCATCGCGCTTTCCGATCCGGAAGTCGCGGCCGCGTTGGACGGGCAGGTTGTCTTCTTTGCCGTTCCCGCGGAGGAGTACGGAGAAATCGAATTTAAGAACCGGCTGCGGAACGAGGGGAAAATCAAATACGGCGGGGGCAAATGCGAATTGATCCGTATCGGCGCCTTCGACGATATTGACCTTAATCTTGCGCACCATACAGGCATGGGCAGCGCCATATCTTTCCGGGAAGGCAAGGGAAGCGGAGGAAACGGCTTTGTCAGCAAAACCATTCGATATAAGGGAAAAGCCGCCCACGCCGCCGGGAGTCCGCATCTGGGGATTAACGCGCTGAACGCCGCGTCCCTGGGTCTTACCGCGCTGCAGTATCAGAGAGAGACCTTTCAGGATTCGGACCACGTCCGCGTACACCCCATTATTACCAAAGGCGGGGACCTTGTAAACGTCATACCGGAAGAAGTCGTGGTGGAAACCCTCGTGCGCGCGTCAAATTTCGAGGCGATCCTTGACGCCGCCAAAAAAACGGACCGCGCGTTTTTCGCGGGCGGCGCGGCTGTGGGCGCCACTGTGGAAATCGAAACCATGCCGGGATACCATCCTGGTATTCTTCCTGAAAAAACAAACCCCGAGCTGTTGGAGGCGGCAAAAATCGCAGCCGGCGGGAAATATGAGGTTGAGATTGTGAAGAGTGACCAGAGCAGGGTCAGCGGAGGTTCCACTGACGTGGGCGACCTGCAGCAGCTTCAGCCGGTTCTCACCTTCAACACGGGCGGCGCGACAGGAGGAGCGCACAGTTCCTCGTTCGATATTGTCGATGAGGAACTGGCCTACATTGTTACGGCAAAGACCTTTGCCTTAGCCGCCTACCGGCTGCTGAAAGACAATGCCGCGGCGGCAAAACGCGAAGTGGAAGCCTATCAGCCGGTTTACACCAAGGCGCAGTACATTGACTTCATGGATTCCTTGATGAAAACGGAAATTCGGGAAGGCTGAGTAGCCAAGGCCAAAAGGAAGCGGGGAGGCTGAGTAGCCAAGGTCGAAAGGAAGCGGGAAAAGCTGAGAAGCCAAGTTCGTGCCATAAATCTGTCATTGACCCGCCGGAAATGAGGAATTATAATGGTACCATGCGGCATTCGCGAGGCAGCAGAGAATCAGCCGCAGCTGGATGCTCGCAAACTGTTTTGGGGATGGTGTGCCGTTATGATTGTGAGCGCAAGCAGAAGGACTGATATCCCGGCGCTGTTTTCCGAGTGGTTTTACAACCGTGTTGAGAAAGGTTTTGTCCTTTTTAGAAACCCATACAATCCTCTGCAGGTCGGGCGTGTTTCGCTCACGCCCGACAAAGTAGACGGTTTTGTCTTCTGGACGAAAAACGCCGCCCCGATGCTCGGGAGAATTCACGAACTGGACAGGTTCAGCTATTATTTTCAGTATACGATCACTCCATACGGGCGGGATGTTGAGCGGAATATCCCGGACAAGAACGAGGTCGTGATACCGGCATTCAGGAAGATTGGGACCGGCAAGGCCATCTGGCGATACGACCCGGTTTTCCTAAACGACAGATACACCTGGGACTACCACATTCGGGCGTTCACGAGGATCGCCGAGTCGCTGGAGGGCTGCACGGCAAAGGCAGTTATAAGCTTCGTGGATTCCTACCGCACTGTAAATCTTCGGCCGCTGAACATTCGGCCGCTTGTCCAGGAGCAGCGGATAGAGTTGGCGCGGCGGCTTGCCGACATCGCGAAATCGCATGGCATGGAGCTTTCTTCGTGCGCGGAGGACCTTGGCCTTCCGCGCTCGTCCTGCGTTGACGGGAAAATGTTCGGGGTGGAGAAGCCAAAGGACAGAAACCAGCGCGGACTTTGCCAATGTGTTGAGAGCGTTGATATTGGCGCATACAGTACCTGCAGCAACGGATGCGCATACTGTTACGCGAACCATTACGGATATGTCCAGGACCCGCCAAACCCCGACTGCGACCTGCTGGGGCCGCCGCTCAGCGGCAACGAAAAAATAAGGCAAAGAAACTGAAAAGAACGACAGAAAGACAGGACAGAAAAGAACGACAGAAAAGAACGACAGAAAAGAACGACAGAAAAGAACGACAGAAAAGAACGATAGAAAAGCATAATAGAAACAGTACATCCTTCACATTCGGACCGGATCGCATGTCGTATCCCGGTCTGTTTTTATGTTGAACTTTTTCTGCCTTTATGGTATCCTGTCTGTAGGCAGAAATTATTGCAAATCCGTCTGAATACGATGAACAGGGAGGGATTCTTATAAGCAGCATCACCGTAAAACGCACGGCGAAAGACAGCGTTTTTAC
>CAYUPA010000275.1:0-2622 GCA_964446565.1 uncultured Lachnospiraceae bacterium | reverse complement strand
TTTCGCTTTCGCTATGTGCTTTCCGAAGAGGACGCGGACGATGTGGAAATCGCCTATACAAAACTCTGGAACGACAAGACCGCTGAACACGGGCCGTTTGACATCATCGGAGACGTGCACGGATGCTGCGATGAGCTGGAGGAACTGCTGCTCAGGCTTGGGTACAGGGAAACGCAAGAGGGCTATGTTCACCCGGATGGGCGAAAAGCGGTTTTTCTGGGCGATCTGACAGATCGGGGACCGCGGAATGCGGATACGCTCCGGCTTGTCATGAAAATGACCTCCGCCGGAAACGCCCTTTGTGTTCCCGGCAATCATGAAAATAAACTTGAGCGCTATTTGAACCGCGGGAATGTCCGCGTCTCACACGGATTTGAAAAGACGATCGGGGAACTGGACCGGGAAGACGGCTCTTTTAAAGCCGAAGTGCGGGAGTTCCTTTCGTCTCTTGTCAGTTATTACCGCCTGGATGACGGAAAACTCGTCGTCGCCCACGCGGGGATCCGGCAGGAATATATCGGCAGGGCCTCAGCCAGGATACGGGATTTCTGTCTATATGGAGATACCAGCGGCGAAACGGATGACTTCGATATGCCGGTGCGGCTCGACTGGGCGGACGGTTACAGGGGAGACGCGCTCATTGTATACGGGCATATGCCGGCAGCCGAAGTTGTCGAAAAGAACCGCACATATTGTATCGACACCGGCTGCGTGTTCGGAGGGAAGCTGACGGCGCTGCGTTATCCGGAACGCGCTTTGGTTTCCGTAGATGCGCACAGGCAATATATTGAACCCGCGAGACCGCTGAAATCCCCGGCGGAAAATAGAGACGGGGGTGAGGCCGGACTGCGCGCGGAGGATGTGACAGGAAAACTTTTCCTGCGAACAGGATTGATGAAAGGTATCACTATCCGTGAGGAGCAGAGCGCTTCCGCCTTTGAAACCATGAGCAGGTACGGGGCTGATCCGCGATGGCTCATCTATCTGCCGCCGACCATGTCCCCCTGTGAAACAAGCGGGAACGAGGGGTATCTGGAATATCCCTCCGAGGCGTTACGCTATTATGAAAAACATGGCATCGGTCGTGTTGTCTGCGAGAAAAAACACATGGGCTCCCGTTCGGTGATTGTCCTCTGCCGCACATCGGAAACCGCGGCAAAACGTTTCAAGGTGACGGACGGAAGCAGGGGGATCATCCACACACGCACCGGAAGGAGATTTTTTAAGGACAGGAATACTGAAGAGGAAATAGTGAGACGCCTTGACACGGCTTTGAGCGGAAGCGGTTTCTGGGATGATTTTAAGACGGACTGGGTGATACTGGACGCGGAACTTATGCCGTGGTCGGAAAAGGCGAGAGTTCTGCTTCAGACACAGTACGGCCCTGTGGGAAGTGCGGGCAAAGAAAGCCTGGCAGAAGCCGCGGCTCTGATCAAAGCGGCTGAAGATTCTTTGGCGAATGCCCGCGGAGCCGATCGTCCGGCCCCCTCGGAGGGGGATCCGGATCTTGGGGAACTGCTGCAGCGCTTTCAGGGGAAACAGGAAGCCATGGACAAATATGTCAGCGCCTATCGCGGATATTGCTGGGACGTTCAGGATGTTTCCGACATCCGGATCGCGCCTTTTCATCTGCTGGCGGCGGAAGGACAGGTCTTTGACGGAAAAACGCATGTCTGGCATATGGAAACCATTAAAAAATACTGCACTTCTTCAGATCCTCTGTTCATGGCCACCGAATATATCACGGCGGATCTGTCAAAAGCGGAGGAGAAAAGGGCCGCTGAAAACTGGTGGCTCTCCCTTACGGAAAGCGGCGGAGAGGGGATGGTCGTAAAACCCATGGAATATACCGCCGTGAAAGGCGGGACTCTTTTACAGCCGGCCGTAAAGTGCAGAGGCAGGGAGTATCTGCGCATTATCTACGGCCCGGAATACCTGCTCGACGATCATCTGGAGCAGCTGAAGAAACGGTCCCTGTCGAAAAAACGCTCTCTCGCTTTGAAAGAATTCGCTCTGGGAATAGAATCCCTTCGTCGTTTTGTGGCAGGTGAGCCGCTGTATAAGGTTCACGAATGCGTATTTGGCGTGCTGGCGCTGGAGAGTGAGCCGGTCGATGCGAGATTGTAGGAATTTTACCTGTTGAATTAATGTGCAGTGATGTAATAAGGCGGTTCGAAGCGCTGAACCGCTTTTATTTCTTCTACTGATATTTGACCGCGAGTATTAGCCATTGTTGATATGTCTTGAATTTTATCACAAAGAGAAACGTAACTAAGGAGAAACAGAACAATGGCAGATTGATTTGACCAGCTTAAACTTGAAAATCAGATATGCTTCCCTCTTTATGCCTGCGCAAAGTAATAATATTGACAGTCAGTCTGCCAGCGGATTTTCCTGTCCGCCCTCACGCGCATTATCCAGTTGCCTTTGCAGAATTTTAAGAACGCCGTTTGAAGAGATTTTGAACACAATATCGACCAAATCCTGAATACGGGACGGCTCTTCATATTGATACCAATAGCTGATCACACCCAGCACCGCGGAGATCTGGTATTCCAGTATTACTTCTATTTTAACAAGATCAGTCGCCTGACCCTTTACCTTGCCTTTTATAATAGTAAA
>CAYUPA010000274.1:0-2637 GCA_964446565.1 uncultured Lachnospiraceae bacterium | reverse complement strand
TCTGCGAAGAAAGGGCTGTGTAAAATCAAAAATCCGTTAAGAACGCCTTCGGGTTCTTTGAACCCGAAGGCGTTCTTCGTCGGTCTGTCCAAAATGGAACTATGTTTATTATAATACCCCTCTGCGCGTACCAGCCCTATTCGGCCTTCACGCAAAATCCTCTGTCGAAAACTTCCATTCCTCCCTCCGGCGGAAAGGCTGACTGAACCTGCGCAGCAGCGCTCCTTTTTCCTCCAGATGTATATAGCAGGCCATATCGCAGGCTCTTCCGCAGATTGAACACGGATAGGCATGCTGCGCCGGCGGGTAAAAATAAATCCGGTCCAGAATCTTCCTCGCCGTCTCCGGCGTAACGTCCGCTTCTCCCGCGATAATCTCCATACGGTTGTCAAGGTCCTTAAAGGCGTCCGGCGGCATAAACGGATTTTTCGTGCCGCCTGCGCCGTTGTAATAAACCGCGCACTGCCACGCATCGACCGCGCCGTCCGTCCCGATTGCGTGCCCCGGACAGGCGTCCCGGCACGCGCCGCAGCGGTCGCACAAATGAGGAATTTCCTCTGCCGTGCCCTCAAACCGCGCGTCCGTCAGTACAAAACAATACCGGAAAAACGGCCCGAACTCCTTATTCAGCAGCGCGCCGTGAAACCCCTTTTCCCCCAGTCCGCAGCGGACCGCGGCATTCAGAAAATCCATCTGATTTTCCGCCGTTACCCCGCGGTAAATCGCGTCGTAAGCGACTTCCGGGTTGGTGCTGTTTTCCTCTTTCATGATCTGCTGGTGCCGGCGCTGAGGCAGGGCCAGAAACCCTTCCTCCTCCAGCAGCGCGGCAACGCGAAGCTGCGCCATGGGCATGACCGTTTCCTCCATAGTTTCCACGCCCATGGTCGTATACTGATAGTAAGTGCTTCCTTCGTATACGCCCCGGTACGCTCCCCGCAAAACCCGAAATCCAAGGCCGATCACCGTTTTCGTTTCCGGCATGATCCGAAAAACGGGGTCGTCCGGCGCGAACCGGTCCGCGGGAGCAAATCCCACGATATCCGCTCCCTGCCGCTTTGCAAGTTCTATTACTCGATCTCTCAAATCCATTGTCGCCCTTCTCCTTCCATAAAGGCCGCCGGTTCCCCGAAAAGCCGCGTTTACAGGACGCCCGCCATTACAGCCCGCCCGCCAGATGCCGGTAACAGGCCGTATCACATTTCCGGCCGCAAAGACAGGGAGCGTAGCCCCACTGCGTATCGGGCAGGAACTTCAGCTTTGGATAAAGCGCGCGGGCAGAATCGGCGTCAAACCGCTTCTCGCCGTTCAGAATCTGTTCGCGTTCCGGATCGTCTTTCAGAAAATCCTCCGGCATAAAGGGATTGGAACGGTGCGCGCCCTTGTAATGTACACTGCACTGCCATGTATTCAGGCCTTCTTCCTGAATCGCGTGCCCGGGACAGGCGTCCGCGCAGGCCATACACCGGTCGCATACGCTTTGTTCAAGAGGCGGATCGCAGGTAAGAGGCGCGTCCGTAAGAATAAAGCAGTACCGCAGGAACGGGCCGTACTTTTCATTCAGGATGCTTCCGCTGAGTCCCCTCTCCCCGATTCCGCAGGCCCTGGCCGCTTTCCCGAAATCAAGAATCACATCCGGCACGGGCTTTCCCTCTTCCACCGCCGTGGCATGGACCAGTTCATACGTATCCGCCACTTCCGGGTTGGTGCTTTTATCCCCCTGAATCCGCAGGTTCGGTACGGATTTCTGCAGGCAGGCGTCGTAGCCCTCGTCCTCGATCATGCCTCCGATCTTAAGAAGAAAGATTTCCGCCATCTCTTCACTCATATACTTCACGCCGAGCGACGTGTAGGTATAATACTGGCTGCCCCTGTCCATCGCTTTATAAATTCCCCTGGGGACCGCGAAGCCGAAGCCGAGAATACTCTTTGCGTGCGGCAGAATCTGCCTCGGGTCCCTCTGGGGGTTCGGCTCCTCGTAGATCGAGCCGATTCCGCAGACCGCGGCTCCCAATTCCTTCGCCCTTTGTTTAATCCCTTCCGAAGTTAACATCGGTTTCTCCCTTTCTCCCGCCGGTTCCTGCAACCGCGCCTTCCGCATTTTTTCCCACCGCTGGTTCCGGCTTTCCCGTCTCTTTCACGCCGCCGGTTCCGGCTTTCCCGTCTCTTTCACGCCGCCGGTTCCGGCTTTCCCGTCTCCCGCCGCGATTCTCAGCGTTCCAGCTTCCATGGCTTTTTCGTGCGCAGCGGCTCCTTAAAACGCCCTTCCATGCAGCCGCCCTTTTTCTCCAGCATCGAAACGCAGCCCCGGATGCAGCCGCCGCACTTGGCCATATTGTAGCCGATCCAGCTTGGAAAATATTTCTGCAGAGCGCCGTATACCTTCAGGATTTCCTGTTCGTTCGCCTCGTCCGTGACGCCCTCCATCAGGTCCAGATCGCCGTTCTCGTTCCTGTCCCAGACCTCCTTGGGAACAAAAGGATTATAGTACCGCCCGGCATGAGTATAAAACGCGTAGCAGCGCCACATATCGATGTCGCCCCATTCGCAGATTTTTCCGCCCACAATCAACCGCACCGTTTTCCCGGAATCAATGGGCTGAATGAAGCCGCCGTGACACTCGCGCACGCAGGCGACGAA
>CAYUPA010000273.1:0-2650 GCA_964446565.1 uncultured Lachnospiraceae bacterium | reverse complement strand
ACAGTGTTTATGAATTCGCCAGAAATCATCCGGCTGTTCGCCGAACTCATATGTTCCCTGCATGGAATCGCACCAGTCGCAGCACTTCCCGCGGGAATACCGCCGCAGGTACGGATGAATACCGGCCTCTTTATGGAAGCTCGCGTTTTCTTTCAGCGTGTCAGTGACAGCGGATCGCGTGATATTTCCCAATACATCTGAATTCAGCAACCATTTGGTCTTCTCAAACGCATCATCAATCAGCTTTTCGGTCAGATTCGTCACACGGGAGCGGTCGATCTGTCCTTCCAGCGTGTTGAAGCTCAGGCCGGCTTCCTGATTGATATTTGCCTGCACCTGGGCCGCTGTCTTCGCTACTGTGCCATACGCCTGCAGAATGGAAGGTTCCACAACGCCATCCGCCACATCTTTCAGCAGATAGCCGTTCTCCAGACACTCGTCGTTAATCGCTTCTAAAAGCGTCTTGGACAGCAGTCGCCCGGTCTGTTCTGAGTAGTCCGTGATTCCGGCATAATTCGCCAAACCGTTCTTGACTTTCCGAAGCGCCGCCTGTATCTGTTTGGAACCGCCATACGCATTCGCAAAAGCCCCGCTTACCGCTTTTTTCAATTCGGCAATATCAATCATTAAACTTCACTTTCCTCTGCCGCCCGAATACCCGTCATATCTTCCAGCGAATCTTTGTCCAGATACCCCGGTATAGACTGATTGAGTTTCAGCGACGCGTCGCCAATGCCGGCCAGCATGGACGCATCCGGCTCGAACACGGGTTCCCAACGAATTGATGTACGGTAAAACGCCTTCCGCTCGTAAGGAAACCGGTCGCGCAGACAGGCCGCCACCATACCCACATTCAAAAACCCCGCGCTAAAATCCCGCTGTGCCTTGCGTGCCGCAAGTCGCAGATTCTCATGTTGACTTTTAATCGCGTCTGCACTGGACGGATTTCCGGTCATAAAGCCCAGATCATCCAGTGTCAGTCCCGTTTCTCCGGCAAACAGTGATGCAAACATGCGGAGCTGCTCTATATGCGGTGTCATGGCCTGCTGTGTGAACTGCCCAACCGTCGGACTGTCGTTATTATCATCTTTTGTAAACGTCAGCATCGACGCCATGGACGCTTTCCATTTCTCCATCGGCTCTCCGTCCTGCGCCAGTCCTGTAACGTATTTTTGCGGGAAAGAATAGAATTCCGCGGAAATTTCCGACCGTTTTACGGTCCGCGCCGCGGCATCCTGCAGCGACATGCACGCCCGACTGATCCGGGAATGCCCAAACCACCGTTTCGCGTCCGGTGCGTAAATAATCGGAACCAGCAGCACACGATTTACGACGTTTGAAACTGTCTCCGTTTTCTTACGCTCTTTGTAAAAATAGGTCGTTTCCGTTTCCGTGAAGTACGCTTCCAGTATCGGCTCGTCCTGATCGTTGCGTTCGAGAACGGCATATCCTTCCGTTAGCAAGCCGGTAATCGGATCCAAAATACCCGTTGCGTTGGACCCGTCAAGTACCTGCAATCGCGGAAAACCTGTTTCATCCGGCGAAATATAGACAAAACAGCAGGAAGCGATCAGTGCGGACAAAATCGCAGAATCAAAAAAGATATCCGGATTATTCATCGCGAATATCTCTCCTAAATTAGCGGAATCATCATGAAACGCCTTGAATATTAAACGATTGGCCAGCGCGTCGACCGCTTTTCCGCACCATCCCAGAACCGAGGTTACCCAGTTAAGCTGCGGCGGTGTGCTGATTTGGAAATCAAGAACGCGGTTTTTCATATCATAATATTCGTATCGCTTCAATACGCGGAGCCTTTTTACGGCGAGTTTGCTTCGTAAGTAGGCAACTCCTCTTTTTTCCATCATTTACCTTCTTTCAAGCCGGCAGCGAACGCGCCGTGTGTTTTTTTGTGCTATAACGGGGGGAGCCTCGGCGCTCTGCCTGCAAGGGGTCCTATCCCCCCTGTTACACGAATTATTTTTTATTTGTGTCGCCCTTATAATTTGCCCAGTCAAAATGAAGCGGCAAATCGTTTAGGGCAACTTGTTTTGCACTTTCATCATCAAAACGATATCCTTTAATCATAACATTGTCCCACTTTTGCCGATTGCAGATCGCGTGTGCAAGCTGCATGTTGTCAAGGTCCGACGGATGCCCGCCCTGACTGATCGGAATGATGTGATCCACTGTCGCGGCATATGGATCGGGATATTTTAGTGTTTTGTCAACCGGACGCCCGCAGATTCCGCATACATCCTGCGTCATAAAAATCAGTTTCCGATTCTTTTCAAACGCTGTCCGATTCGGTCCACTCCGATCCGATCGTACATGATGATTCGCCATAGCTTACTCCTTTATGGCATGGAAAAGGCACGGGGAAAGGGGGACGAAACCCCGCGCCTCTTTCCTGCCGCTAAAAGCCTGTCCGGCTGATAGCCTTACTTCAATAATTCCTTGACGCGTTTCTGCACCGCGTCGTAATCATAGCCCGCTTCCGCCAGACGATTCCTGCGGTCAAGTCCGTTGCCCCATTTGCCCTGGATGACTTCCTTTGCAATTTCATCGACGGACTTCTTCGGCTTGCTTTCCTTTACTGTTTCGCCAATCGTACAATACGCCGGATTCTCCAGATAGATCCATCCGACGC
>CAYUPA010000272.1:0-2666 GCA_964446565.1 uncultured Lachnospiraceae bacterium | reverse complement strand
GGAAGGAGCGGGCCTCCGAAAAACGGGCGCTCATCGCCGTATGCGATACGGGGAAGGCTCTCGAGGACCTCGCGGAAGCCTACCGCGCACGCTTTCCGATTCCGGCAGTCGGCATCACAGGCAGCGTCGGCAAAACCTCCTGCAAGGAATTCGTCGCGGCGGCCCTGTCCTGCGCGAAAACCGTGGTAAAGACGGAGGGAAATCACAATAATAACGTCGGAATGCCGCTCTCAGTCTTTCAGACGGACCGCAGCACGGAGGTTCTCGTTTTGGAAATGGGCATGGACCATTTTGGCGAGATTCACCGTCTTTCGAAGATTGCGCGGCCTCAGATCGGCATCATTACGAATATCGGAACCTCTCACATGGAAAATCTCGGAAGCCGCGAGGGGATTCTTAAAGCCAAGATGGAGATCGCGGATTTTCTCGCGCCGGACGGCGTTCTGCTTTTGAACGGCGATGATGAACGGCTGTTCGGGCTGCGGGAACACCGCAGGGAAAAAATCCTGTATTTCGGATGGCAGGCGCATAACGAGGGGCGCATTACGCAGGCGAAGATTACGGAAGACGGCAGGCTCTGGTTCGAAGGGACGTTCGCGGGAAAAACCTACGGCGCTTTGGTGAATACGCCGGGGCGTCACATGGCGTATAACGTCATGCCGGCCATCATGACCGGGGCCCTGCTGGGAATCGGGGAGGATGCGATGGAAAGGGGCCTTTCGTCCTACCGGGAACCCGCTCACAGGCTTACGGTTACCCGGACCCGAACGCTTACGCTGCTTGACGACTGCTACAACGCAAGCCCGGATTCCATGAAGGCGGCGCTCGATACGCTGTGTTCTTTTCCGGAGACGGGGCGGCGGATCGCGATCCTCGGCGATATGTTCGAACTGGGCGCCATGGAGGAGGAAGGGCACCGCGAGGTCGGGCGAAAAGCGGGCTCCTGCGGGCTGTCCCTGCTTCTTACCGTCGGAAGGCGGGCCTTCTATATCGCGGAAGAAGCGAAAAAGAGCGGCCTGCCCTGCGAAAGCTACGAAGATAAAGAGCGTCTGCTGGAAAACCTGATTGGAAAAATCGAGAAAAATGATATAATACTGGTGAAAGCATCACGGGGGATGGCGCTCGAAACGGTGTGCGGCCGTCTTCTCGAATTATAGAAACCGACTGCGAATAAGGAGAACATTATGGAGAAATTCGCCGCTCCGGCGCTAATCGCGTTTATTCTGGAAGTTCTGCTCTGTCCCGTTTTGATTCCGGTGCTGAAGCGCTTTAAGCTCCATCAGTACATTCGGGAGGACGGGCCTAAAGCGCATCAAAAGAAGGCGGGGACGCCGACAATGGGCGGCGTCATGATTCTTATCAGCCTTACAGCGGGCGCCCTGTTCTACGCAAAGGACAATCCCCGTCTGGGTCCGCTTCTTCTCTTTATCTGGGCCTTCGGCGCGATCGGACTGGCGGACGACTGCATCAAGGTCGTCTTAAAGCGCAACGAAGGGTTAAAAGTCTGGCAGAAATTTCTGCTGCAGGTTGCGGTTTCCCTGCTTTTTGCCTTTTACCTGAAAAAAACGGGCGTAAGCACGAGCGTAAAAGTTCCCTTTTCCAACTGGTCGATCCCCCTTGGCGGATTCTATTATGTCTTCGTCGTTCTGATGGTGGTGGGCTTCAACAACGGCGCGAATTTTACGGATGGACTGGACGGACTTGCCGCGGGCGTGACCCTCGTCATCGCCGTCTTTTTGGCCGCCGCGTGCCAGGCGGGGCACAACGGGGAACTGGTATCGCTTCCCGCCGCCGTCGTAGGAAGTCTGCTTGGCTTTCTGCTGTTTAACGTCCATCCGGCCCGCGTATTTATGGGCGACACGGGATCGCTCGCGCTCGGCTCTTTTGTGACCTGCACCGCGTTCGTTCTGGAAATTCCGCTGCTGCTGTTCGTCTTTGCCTTCATCTATGTGCTGGAGGTCCTTTCCGTGATCCTGCAGGTCGTCTATTTCAAGGCAACCGGGGGGAAACGGCTGTTTCGGATGGCGCCGATTCATCATCATTTTGAACTCGGCGGCTGGGAGGAGACCCGGGTCGTCGCTGTGTTTGTAATCGCAACCGCCGTGCTCTGCGTTACGGCGCTGCTGAGCCTGTAGAGGCGGGAGGATCCGTATGAACGGCGAAAAAACGGCAGGATTGTTTGAAAATCAAAATGTTTTAATCGTGGGACTTGCGCGCAGCGGGATCGGCGCGGCGACGCTTTGCCGGGCGCATGGCGCAAAGGTCTCTGTCATCGACGGCAAGTCCCCGGAACAGCTGGACAAAGACCTTGTACATGAGGCGCTGAGTCTTGGCTGCGAGTGCATTTTCGCATCCGAGCCGGATACGGCGCTGCTTCGGACGATGCAGTATCTGATCCTGAGCCCGGGCGTGCCGGCGGACCGTCCCTTCGTGCAGGAAGCAAGGGACCTTGGCCTCACGGTCTGGGGCGAGATCGAGCTTGCCTTTCATTTTTGTAAGGCTCCTGTGATCGGCATTACCGGAACGAACGGGAAAACGACGACGACCGCGCTTACCGGCGACATCGTAAAGACGGCCTTCCCGGGGTCCGTTGTAGTCGGCAATATTGGCGTTCCCATTACGCTGTACGCGGAGAAACCGACGGAGAACGATTTCGTTGTGGCGGA
>CAYUPA010000271.1:1428-2678 GCA_964446565.1 uncultured Lachnospiraceae bacterium | reverse complement strand
CTTGATTTTATGCCGCTCAGAAATCCCGCTGTGGACTGGGAACCTTGGCAGAGCGCATCGGTTTCATCTCACCTTATAATGAGTCGAGTTTCTCCCGCAGGATATCCTCGCGGAACTTGCCAGGCGTCAGCGCGATCTCCAGGCCGCCGGATTTGAACATACGATGCTATCGAAACTGCTTGCCATTTCATATCAGTTCATATATAATGCTGATTGTGTCGGGAGGGGACGCAATCCTGGGCTATCGCCAAATGGTAAGGCAACGGACTCTGACTCCGTCATTTCCAGGTTCGAATCCTGGTAGCCCAGCTTAAAAGATCCGAAGCATTTGCCTTCGGATTTTTTGGCTTTTATGGTTATTACGGGTAGGAGCGCGGCGCGTGGCGGTTTATTTAGGAAAGGCGGTGCCGGATATGAATCATGCGTTTCAGGCGGGATATATGGTTCCGCATCCGCCGATCGCGGTTCCCGAAATCGGCAGGGGAGAAGAAAAGAAAATACAGGCGACGCTGGATTCATACGCGGCGGTGGCGGAAGATATTGCCGCGCTGAAGCCGGAGACGATCGTGATTACATCGCCGCATGCGGTAATGTATCGGGATTACTTTCATATTTCACCCGGCAGCGGCGCAAGCGGAGATTTCGGCATGTTCCGCGCGCCGGACATTCGCTTTGAAGTGAAATACGATACGGAGCTGGTCAGTGTCATCGGGCGGATATGCGGGGAGACGGGTTTTCCGGCGGGAACGGACGGAGAGCGGGATCCGGAGCTGGATCACGGCGTTATGGTTCCTCTGTATTTCATCAACAAGGCGTATACGGATTACAAGTTGGTAAGAATCGGGCTTTCCGGACTTTCGCTGGAAAGGCACCGGGAATTCGGACGCCTGCTGCGGGACGCTGTAATCGAAACGGGTCGCCGCGCCGTGTTCGTGGCCAGCGGAGATTTGAGTCATTGTCAGAAAAAAGACGGACCATACGGATTTCGCGCTGCCGGGCCGGAATATGACAAACAGATTATGCGGGTGATGGCCGCCGGGGATTTCGACGCGCTGACGGATTTTGACGAGCGCTTTTTATCATCCGCCATGGAATGCGGGCACCGCTCCTTTACCATTATGGGCGGCGCCCTGGCAGGATCGCCGGTTGAGAGCCGCACGCTGTCGCACGAAGCGACATTCGGCGTGGGATACGGATTCTGTATTTGTCATCCAAAGGAGGAGCCGTAGAAGCGCGGCCGTCTTTTCAGG